>JAQVXM010000046.1 GCA_028709185.1 Minisyncoccota bacterium
GGCGGCGGATCGCGCGCAGGCCATTGCCTCCCTCCGTGTCGTACCATGACCGCGCGGAGCTTTTTTGCCGGGTTGTTGCCCTGCGTCCTGCTTGCGGGTTGCGGGTCGGCAACGGTTGCCATGCCACAACCAGATGTTCAATCCATCCAGTTGATCGCCCCCGATGGACACGCCGTCACCGTGTCCGCAGAGCTGGCACGCACGCCATCCGAGCAGCAGCGCGGACTCATGGGACGCACGTCCCTCCCCGGGGATTCCGGTATGCTCTTCGTCTTCGAAGAGAGCGACATACGGTCTTTCTGGATGAAGAACACGCTGATCCCGCTCGACATTATCTTCTTTGACGATGCGGGACGGATTATTTCTCTGTCGACGATGGCACCCTGTCCCGCCGGACAGGCAACATGTCCGCTGACCCTGTCCGAAGGGCCCGCGCGCTATGCGCTGGAAATGGCAGCCGGTTTCCTTGAAGAGAAGTCTGTGACGCGTGACTGGAGGCTTCTGCCCGGTCTCTGGGCTTCGGATTCGTGATGATGGCGCATGGCAATACTCCCCCCACTGGCGTAGCGAGAGTCACGGAAACGATTCTGGCTGCCTGCGCGATCACCGTGATGGCGCTCTTGCTCCTCAGACAGGCGGGCGCTCCTCTGCTGTATGACGAGGTGTTCCACTACGGGCGCATCGAAAAAATCCTCCAGGGGACCGTGACCGTGCGAGATTTCGGTGTGATGTTTCCGGGCTATCACCTGGTCGTTGCGGCGCTGCTCAAACTCACGGGACTGGGTTCTGTTGCGGCTGCGCGGGTGATTTCGCTGCTCCTCAGTCTCATGTCCTGTGTTGCGGCCTATGGGATTGCACGCACCATCGATCGCTCCACCGCTCTCCTCCGGACGCTGCAATTCGCTCTCTTTCCAATTCTATTGCCATTCTTCCCGCTCCTCTACACCGATCCGCTCTCCCTTGCCTTTCTCCTCTTCGCGCTCCTCGCTGCCTTGCGATCGCGCCCGTTTCTCCTCGCCATCTTCTTTTTGCTGGCAGTGTTCGTGCGGCAGAACAACGTGCTCTGGGCGCCGTTCCTCTTCGCGCTCCTCCTTCCGGAAGCACCCGCGTGGAGCGTGGTGCTCAGGAGACCTAAGGCTATGCTGCGGATCGCCTGGCCGCTCCTGCCGCCGGTGATCGTGTTTCTGCTCTTCGTCGCGTGGACCGGACGCGCTTCCCTGAATCCCGATCTCGCCCTTGCCCATCCGTTTCCCGCGTTTTTGTCCGGCAACATTTTCTTCACGCTCTTCCTCTTCACTCTGCTCTTCCTTCCGCTCGTGGCAGCGCGGGCACGCGTGACGGTGCGTCTGCTCAGGCGTCCCTCGACATGGCTCCTCCTCGTCGCGCTCTTCACTGTGTTTTCCATTTTCTTTGCCGTCGATCACCCCGCGAACAGCGAGGTCGGGAGGCTCCGCGATACGATCCTGCTCGCGGCGGATGCTGGCGGTCTGCCGGGGTTTTTCTTCTGGCTCGCCGGTGCGATTGCCGTACTCACGATGATGGCAACGCCGCTGGCCCGTCGGAGTTTCCTGTGGATCTATCCACTCTCTCTCCTGTATCTCGGAGGGAGCTGGCTCATTGACCCGCGCTATGCCATCGTGCCACTTGTCCTTTTTCTGCTCTTGCGTAAGCCAAGTTCCTGGCGGATGGACATCCTGCAGCTCGGATACAATATCCTGCTTCTGCTGTGGGTGTTCTGGTGATCAGGGCAGGACGTACGTGTAATGGTGCACCACCGTGAGGATGCCGATCACGACCGCGAAGAGCGAGAGGAGCAGGACGATGCCTGCCGTGATGTCTTTGAGGCGGCCAACGTGTACCGAGTAGTGTGGCTCCACGGTATCGAGGATTTCTTCGATGACGGAATTGAAGAGCTCGGCGCCCAGCACGACCGAGACAGACACGAGGACGGAGACCACTTCCATGTATGTGAAATCGAGGACGATCGTCGCCAGGATGACGAGGATACCGATAATGATTTCGATGCGAAAATTACGCTGGCGTTGCCAGACGAAACGGATTCCCCGCACTGCATTGGCTGCGCTCTTCTTGAATAGACGGACCATGAGGTTTAGAGGCGGTAAGGGGCGAGGTTGCGTTCGATGCGCTCCGCGACATGCGCATCGGAGGGCAGGACGAATGGCTGGCCGGTCATGCGCTCAAAGAGATCCAGATACTTGCTCGCGAGCATCAGGCGCACCTCATCGGTGATGACCGGGCGTTTGCCGCCGTACTCGAATCCCTGGCTCCGCAGCCACAGGCGGAAGAATTCCTTGTCCAGGCTCTCGGGTTCCTCGCCCTTGGCGTGACGCTCCTCGTACGTAGCGGCCACCCAGTACCGCGAGGAATCGGGTGTGTGCACCTCATCGGCGATCGTCAGCTTCCCCTCTTCGTCATAACCCATCTCATACTTGGTATCGACGAGGATGAGGCCGCGCGTGGCCGCGATCTCCTCTCCTTTTTTAAAGAGGGCGAAGGCGCGGTCCTGGATTTCCTCCCACTGCTGCTTCGTGGTGTACCCCCGTTCCACGATGCCCTTGGAATCGATCAGCTCATCCTCTTCACCCTTCGTCGTCGGTGTGATGATGGGAGCGGCGAATTTCTGGTTCTTACGCATGCCATCGGGGAGTGGATTTCCGCAGAAATTCCGCACGCCCTTGTTGTAGTTCACCCAGGCGGAGGTGCCCGTGGAGCCCGTCAGGTAGCCGCGGACGACGATTTCAATCCGGAGCATTTTCAGCTCCTTTACCACCATGGCGTTCTCGTCCGGCACGGCGATGATGTGATTGGGCATCACATCTTTCACGCGTTCAAACCACCAAGTACTGAGCTGGTTCAAGGCCTGCCCCTTGAGGGGGATGGTGCACCACTGGATATCGAATGCCGACTGGCGGTCGGTGGCGATGAGGATGGCGCGTTTTTCCCCCTTCTGCGTGTAGACGTCGCGCACTTTTCCGGCGTACTTCTCACCGAGTCCCTTGAAATCCGTTTTTTCGAGTGCGGTGGGCAGGAAGGGACGCAGTGCGTCTGGAGTGATCATGCGCGGATCATAGCATGATCGTCGGAGGGCCACCCCTGGTGTTCCTCCTCATGTACCCACCGCTCCGCCGCGATCATCTGCCTATGACAATGCAATGTAGGCGGGAAGCTCCTCGGGGGTCTTCAGAGGTTTCTGAGCCGCCCGGAGAGCCCGGGGGAGCTTGAGAAGGCTGAATAGCCGCCTGCCGGTCCCAAAGCGGCTCTTTCCATTTGCGCGGGGCCGGTGGTGCACGGGTACTTCGATGATCTTCAGCCCCCGGCGTGCGAGGATGAAGGGGAGGAAGCGGAAGAGCCCGTGGGCGAGCGGGGCGGAGAGGGCCGTTTCTCTTCTCAGAACTTTGTAACCGGTGTTCGCATCATAGAGGCGGTGGCGGAAGGCCATGCTCATGCAGGCGTTGAAGAGCCTTGAGGCGAGGCATGTGGCAGAGCTGTCTGCGCGGCTCATCCTCCGGCCAAGTGCAAGATTGGCCCCTTGTTCCAGTGCCGCGAGGAGAAGGGGAATATCGGCCGGATCATTCTGTAGATCACCGTCCAGCGTGATGCAGACGTTCCCACGCGCTTCCCGAAACCCGACGAGCAGCGCCCCGCCTTTATCGGAGTTCTGTGTGAGCCGGAAGCCTCGAACGCGCGGATCGGCACCCTGGAGTTCTCGGATGACGTCTGGTGTCGTGTCTGCGCTCGCGTCATCCACGAAGAGGATCTCCGCTGCCTGGTGCAGCCGTGACAGTACTTCGGTGAGCTCCCGATGGAGCGGTGCCAGATTCTCTGCCTCGTTGAGGACGGGAATGATCACGGAGAGCACGGTGGCAAGAATACCCCGAATCTGCCCTCTGCGGACTTTCCACTGTGCTGATCGCGGGTAGAATGAGCGGTCCTGTGTGGAAGAAATGGCTAGATCTGGCCCCCCTTCTCGGTGCGATCCTTCTCGCACTCATCGTCGGATACCTGCTGGGACGCCTCATCACGGAACGGCGCACCCTTCCGCATACGCCCATGACCATGCGCGATCTCGGCCGCTCATCCGTTCCGACAGTGCACATCGATGGCGTTTTCAATGGACAGATCCGTGGGATGGTGCGAGGGGAGGCGCGGCTCTTTCTTGCCGGTGATCAGATTCTGCCTGATCAGAGCGGAGCCTTTCTGACTCCGGCAGGTCCGTTCCTCGTGAACAACGTCACAATCACCGTGCCGGCCGGCATGCGCTTCGTCGCGTCCAAGCGTGGGCAGAAATACTATGCCATCACGTCCGCCTCCGCTGCGAATCTGGCACCGGAAAACCGCGTGTACTTTTCATCGGAGGAAGAGGCAGAAGGGGCGGGGTACCGGAAGTAGCCTCATGGGAGATTCCTTTTCACGTTTTCGAAACGTCGGCACTGATTGTGGAACGTCACTATTCCCAGTGCGCTCAGCGCATAGAGCCAGTACACACAGGAAGAAGAAAGCTCTGGTGCGGTATATGGTACGCAATGATGAGGTTCGAGGTGTGTGTATCTATGGTTCCGAAAAAACATCTTCAGAAATGCTTGCATCACTGCTTTCCTGACTTCAGTCGCCGTATAGCCACTGAATAATTCTTGAATGCGCGGATGATGTACGTGTCTTGTGTGAACCGGGGTCTTTCTGAATTATGGATGACGTAGGCTGATGTGTTTTTTGGGCACGATTGAAGACCGAATGAGTATCTGTTGAAGCTGTGCGCCGTGCGGAAGGCCGAGCGGTCATCCCGAAACTTCACGCTCTCACGATATTCCTGCGGATCCGTGCGTTCGGTGAAGAGGACGGCGATTTCCGGCTGACGGATGTGCGATGTCGTGACACAGATGGTGCCGTCCCGCGCCTGCGAAGCGAACGCAACGGCCTCGTGGAACGATTCGAAGAAGTGTGGGCCGATGAGACCGGGATACGTGA
>JAQVXM010000047.1 GCA_028709185.1 Minisyncoccota bacterium
CGTTTTCTCGTTCTTAAAATAAGAAAAAGAAAATCTATGCTTATTAATCCGCGAGGTAAAAACCTTCATTCCTGCGGTTCTTTTTTTATCAATCCAAAACTCACTCAAAAAGAATTTTGTCTTATTGAAAAAAAATTCCCCGGTCTGCCTCATTTTTCATCAGACAAAAAAATAAAAATTCCCGCTGCTTGGCTAATTGAAAATTCCGGTTTTAAAAAAGGATATAAAACAAAAAATACCGGCCTCTCTAAATTTCATGCTCTTTCCATAATTAACCGCGGCGGAAAAACAAAAGATATTCTCGCTCTCGCTGAAAAAATAAAAAAATCAGTCTATAAAAAATTTCATCTTCTCTTAAAAATCGAACCGGAGATAGTTAAGAGCAATTGAAAATGTTATAATTTATTTACATGTTTAAAGATAAAATAAATTTTATTATTAAAATTCTTATTATCTCCGATTTTTTTATCTTTTTTGCTCTTGGTCTGCTTTCCCCTATTTTTGCCGTCTTTATTTTAGACAATATTCAAGGAAGCGATTTGGAAGTTATTGGTTTTGCTACTACTTTTTATTGGCTTTCAAGAATTATTTCAGTTATTCCTTTAAGCCGCATGATGGATAAAATGCACGGCGAAGAAGACGAATTTTATTTTATATTTATCGGATCAATTCTTATGTCTGCTATTCCTGTTTTTTTCATTTTTTCCACTCTTCCTTGGCATATTTACGCTCTTCAAATTATTAGCGGTTTTGCTCATTCTATGGCCATTCCGGCTTGGCGAATTCTTTTTACTAATCATATTGATCGTCGCCTTATCGGTTATGAATGGTCTGTTGAAGACGTCTCAGTTGGTATTGCCACGGCCGGTAGCGCCGCTCTTGGCGCTTTTATTGCTAAAGTTTATGGCTTTAACGTTCTCTTTATTCTCATATCCATACTCGGTATTCTCGGATCCTGTATTCTTCTTTTTCTTCTCAAGGAAAAGAAAATTTTTATTGAAGGTATAAGAAGATTGGAAAAAAATTTAAAAACAAAAACAATCGCCAAAGTAGATACTATTAAATAAAATCATGCCTTCAAAATCCATTCCGGAAATAATTAAAAAAACCATGCCGGCAGTTGTTTCTATTATCGCCTCCAAACATCTATCGGAAATAGAAAAAGAAATTCCGCAGGAATATTTCCCTTTTCTCTCCTCAAAAATAAAAAAACAAAGGGAAATTTTAAGAAGTTTAGCTGATTCCAGAGGCATGGTAGAAGTCGGAGGCGGATCTGGATTTGTTACAAGCGAAGGTGGAATTATCGTCACCAATCGCCACGTCATCTCTGATCCAAAATCAGAATACACAATCATCACAAGCAACGATCAAAAATTTGGATCCGAAGTTATTGCTTGCGACCCTTCAAGCGACGTTGCTGTCCTTCGCTTAAAAATCACTCCGGAAACTAAAGGTATTATCCGCCGTCTTCCCTCTTTAAAATTAGGGGATTCTTCCAAAATCGAACTTGGAGAACCAATCCTTGCTATCGGAAATTCTCTCGGACTTTTTAGAAATACTGTCTCTTCCGGTATTATTTCTGGTCTTTCTCGTTCTATAAAAGCTCAAATTAACCCTGAATCTCCTCTTCAAGAAATGCGCGGACTTATTCAAACCGATGCCGCTATTAATCCCGGAAACTCCGGCGGCCCGCTTATTAATTTAGAAGGTTATACTATTGGCATTAACACAGCCATTGTTTTCGGCGCTGAAAATATAGGTTTTGCCATTCCTATCAACACTATCAAAAGAGATTTAAATGATCTTAAAAAATTCGGCGAAATCAAACGTCCGCTTCTTGGTATTCGTTACATGACTATTGATGAAAAAATAAAAGATAAATTACGCCTTCCTGTAGACTACGGCTCTTTAATTATTGAAGAAGACGAACGCACTCCGGGAATAATACCCGGTAGCCCCGCCGAAAAAGCTCGTCTTCGTGAAAAAGATATTATTCTCGAATATAACGACGAAAAAATTACTAAAAATAAAAATATTCAAGATTTTCTTGAAAATTCTTATGTTGGCGAAAAAATTTCTCTTAAAGTTTTAAGAGAAAAAAAAGAATTTAAAATTTTTCTTATTCTTCAAGAAAGAAAAATATAATCATCAAACAAAATTCTCCCTTTTTAATTCCGTTGCAAAATTCCTAATACAAATATTCGTCTACTAATTTGTCATTCTTATCAAATAGAAGTAATTTATCATGCCTCGAATCTAAAATATTTATCCCTATCCAAATTTTAAACTCGCTTAAAAGAAAATCGTCCTCTTTCCAATGTTCATTATAGCAAGAAGTATAATTCATTCTATTTAAAACCGCCTTACAATCATCGTCTAAATAATTAGCTTCCGGTTTATCATTATAGGGACTTTCACATCTCCCATTAGATGCATTAATAAAATCCTGACAAACTCCGGAAAGATAATTGAAATCTTTACTTGGAATCGAATAACAGCTTCCTCCTATGCTCGGATTAAAACTATACATTTTATTTACATATCCGATGCATTTATTGGTTCTAAAATTAATTTTTATCGGATTAATTGAGGAATAAATACTTAAATTTGTAGACTTGGAAATAATAATATCGCTTTCCGTTCCCCCATAAGTCGGTACAAAATAGTCAGTTCCTTTTGGAATAAAAAAAGCATTTTTATTTCCTTGGATTTTCCATCCCGTTACATTTATTTTTTCCCCGTCCCGCGGATTTACATTTATCCTTATCGTACTTGGATTTTTAAGCGGATTAGTAGTATCAGAAATAGCCGAAGCTGAAACTATCCTCACTCTTCCGTAATATTCTGAAACATCCTCGCTAGTAAACCCTTCCGGCAAATTCGTATAAACTTCATTTTTCTCCGTTTCCTGAACACTGCTAGAAATAATAATCTCTTCTTCATTCGACTGAATCGAACTGCCTGCTCCTAAATCCTCCAAAGAAAAGAAGAATAGATTTCCAAATGTTTCTATATTTAAATATTCTGCTATTTTATTTCTAAAACCGTAAATAAAAGCCCCGATTGTTACAATCGCAAGTATTGCAAGAGCTATCTTTACCGCTCTTAAGCTTTCCATAATATTACTTTAATTATATAACAATATTAATCAATTTTCCCTTCACAAAAACAATCTTCTTTATTTCTTTTCCTTCTATTATTTTTTTTATCTTTTCCAAAGAAAGCGCTTTCTTTTTTATCTCCTCCTCTTCTATCCCTATTTCAGTTTCTATTTCATCTCTGACTTTACCGTTTATCTGAATTACTAAAATTATTTTTTCATCTTTTATTATTTCTTTATCATACGCCGGCCACCCTTCTTTAAATATGCTTTCTTTATTTCCCAATCTTTTCCAAATTTCCTCCGCTATATGTGGCGCAAACGGCGCTAAAACTTTCAAAAACATCTCAAAATCATTTTTTTTAATTTCCTTTTCCTTTGTTGTTTCATTCGCCCAGATCATCATCTGAGCTACTGCTGTATTAAATTTCATCACTTCTATGTCTTCGCCAACTTTTTTCACCGTCTTATGTGTTATCTTTCTTTCTTCTCCGTTTGATTGTTCAAAAAAAACTCCATTCTCTACCTTTTTCTGTATTCCCCAAACCTTTTCTAAAAATTTTTTTACCCCCACCAACCCATCCGTATTCCATGGAATCATTTCCGAAAACGGACCCATAAACATTTCGTAAAGCCTTAATGAATCTGCTCCAAATCTTTTTACTATCTCGTCCGGATTTATAACATTACCAAATGATTTGCTCATTTTTCTTCCATCTTCAGCTAAAACTATTCCGTGTGAACGTCTCTTTTTATACGGTTCAGAAAAAGAAACAACTCCTATGTCGTATAAAAACTTATTCCAAAATCTGGAATATAAAAGATGAAGCGTTGTATGTTCCATTCCTCCGTTATATAAATCAACCGGCATCCAATACTTTAATTTTTCTTTATCCGCTAGAACTTCGCTGTTTTTTGGATCTATATATCTCAAAAAATACCAGCTGGATCCCGCCCAATTAGGCATCGTGTCTGTTTCTCTCTTTGCCTCTCCTCCGCATTTTGGACAGGTTGTTTTCACCCAATCTTCCATTAAAGCAAGCGGAGATTCCCCTGTGTCCGTCGGTTCATAACTTTCCACCTCCGGCAATTCTACTGGTAATTTTTCTTCCGGAACAGCCACCCACCCGCACTTCTCACAAAAAACAAGCGGAATCGGCTCTCCCCAATAATGCTGTCTTGAAAAAACCCAATCTCTTAATTTATATTGCGTCGTTCTTTCTCCTCCCGCTTTTTCCGTTATTTTCCACTTCGCCTCTTCGCTATTCATTCCATTAAATTCTCCGGAATTTTTGAGCTTTCCCTCTCCCGCATAAGATTCTTTTTCAACATCGCCTCCGGAAATAACTTCAACAATTTTTAAATTAAATTTTTGTGCAAATTCATAATCTCTTTCGTCATGCGCCGGAACCGCCATAATCGCTCCCGTTCCATATCCGGATAAAACATAATCCGCCACAAAAATCGGCACCTCTTCTCCGTTTATCGGATTAATCGCCTTTACCCCTTTTAACTCCACACCGGTTTTTTCTTTATTCAATTCCCCTCTTTCTAAATCAGATTTATTTTTTGCCTCCTTCACATACTCATTCACTTCCTCTCTGTTTTCTATATTTTTATTTTGAACCAACTCGTGTTCCGGTGCCACCACTAAATAAGTGCATCCAAATAAGGTATCCGGCCTAGTTGTGAAAACTTCAATCTTTTCATCATTATTTGCAATTCTAAATTTCATCAAAGCGCCTTCGCTTTTTCCTATCCAATTTATCTGTTGTGTCTTAATTTTTTCTGAATAATCCACTGTCTCTAAATCGCTTATTAATCTGTCCGCATATTTTGTTATCGCGAGCATCCATTGCT
>JAQVXM010000048.1 GCA_028709185.1 Minisyncoccota bacterium
GCCCTGGTATTTCTCTGTCATTGCGCTTATTCTTTCTACAGGAATCATAAATGCCTATAATTTTATGGATGGTATTAATGGTATTACGGGGGGATATAGCTTAGTATCAATGGCTTCATTTTGGTACGTAAACAATTTTATTACTTTATTCATAGACAATGATCTCATTTATGTTGTTTCTTTATCTCTTGTGATCTTTAATTATTTCAACTTTAGGAAGAGAGCAAAATGCTTTGCAGGGGATGTTGGATCTGTAAGTATTGCTTTCATTATTGTTTTCATACTTGGTAAGCTGATAGTAAAAACCAACGACTTCACTTATATAATTATATTGCTAATATATGGTGTCGACACTATTCTGACCATCGTTCATCGTCTTATTTTAAAAGAGAACATCTTTGTAGCTCACAGAAAACATTTATATCAGATAATGTCCAACGAGCTTCATATTCCGCATATATATGTTTCTATTGCATATATGTTAGTCCAAGCAGCCGTAATGCTTGGTTATTTCGTTTTAAAGGTTAACCACTTGGTGTATTTTTTCTTTTCTGCCTTCATAATGGGTGTAATTTACATAGCATTTATGAGAAAATTCTTTAAGCTGTGCCATACCCTCTAAATGTCAACCTGATTTATTCTTTTGTGATTCCATTGCTGCTTTTCATTT
Source organism: Minisyncoccota bacterium (assembly GCA_028709185.1). Taxonomy (GTDB): domain Bacteria; phylum Patescibacteriota; class Minisyncoccia; order UBA6257; family XYB1-36-10; genus JAQVXM01. Next base: position 671 of record JAQVXM010000048.1, read on the forward strand.
CTTAATCTGCAGTAAATCTTCAAAAAACCATCTTTTAAATATTTCGTAGTCGTATCTATGAACTTCTAAAACTCAGCACGTATGAACGATGCTGATATTTTTTCATGCTACTATCTCTTCTGTAGTCGAATGCATTATCAGCTTTATTAAGCTTGGACAGCTTGTTAAAAATGGATGCATTTATTTTGATAATAAACAAAATATGCCGTCCTGAAAGAAAAATATTTATTTAGAAGAAGGAGAATGTGAAAATCCTTAAAAGAGTAACAGAAACCATTAAATTTTAATCAAATGAGTACTACAATTACAACTGCGCAGAGTTTAAGTAGGAAACTCCAGACATTTAGAGAAACTCTGGCCAACGAAGAAAAAGCTGCTCTTGATGAACTTTTGATTTATTTCAGTAATAAAGTGACTGCTTCATCAGGCGGAGCAGCAATTCTTAAAGTAAGTAATGGTAAACAGATACTTGAGGAAATCAAAAAAACTCTTCCTTCCATTCAAGCAAACAAGGCCATTACACCAACAGTCACTACAGTTACTATCACAACTACAATCGCTAGTCACCCGATTATAACATGCTCTAAATTGAACACATCAATTAAAGGTATTGTCATAAATAAATAACCATTTTGTGACATTCGACAATCAATTTTCAGGTAGTCCTTGTCACATAACTTAAGGGCTACCTGTATTATATTTTAATTAATTTTAAATGAATAACATTAGGAGCAAAAATAGTTTCTGCAAATATTTGAAACTAAGAGGTTATTCGAACTTTGAGTTAACAGAACACAACCAATCCGGTCGCAATAAATTATACATTGTAAAGGAAGATAATAGTCAACCTTGGCTTTTAAAGAAACACCTTCATACTCCATTTGAAATTTGGTTTTATGAAAGTTATCCTAATTATTTTCAAAAACCGGAAATGTTAATGGTTGATAAAAAGAATAATTTAATAGGATTAAAGTATTACACAGAAGGTCACACTCTCTTCGAAATAAATGTGCAATCTCAAGAACGGTGTTTGCGTTTATTATCAAGTACTGCAGTTGATTTAGCTGCACTACATAATCTGCCTGTTTATAAAGACAAGCACAATGCACAATTGTTTTTGCCGGATATTGACCCTGTACACATAGAATTTTGGCAATCTGCTTCTCCAGCATTAAAAAGATTGATATATCTTCTTCAAAATCAAGGAATATCATCTAATATAAAAACTATAATCCGAAATCAAAAGCCTATTCAAGGTTTGATCCATGGAGATTTAAAGTTGGATAATATTCTTGTTGTTAATGAATCTTTTATCTTTTTAGATTGGGAATTAAGCGGGATAGGAGATTTGTCTTGGGATATAGCTTCAATTATTGGTTCTATGGTTATTATTTGGCTCGATAATCTTGACATCGACGATGGAGATGATCCTTCGTTATGGGAGAATAAATCAGGCGTCAGATTCGAATTGCTGAATGAATCTGTTAATAGTTTTATTACTATTTATTTAGATAATATAAATAGTCCAGTTCGTCAGCAGTTAACAATCGATTATTTAGTATCTCATACGATACATTGGTTAATCATGCGAACCTGGGCAGAAGCATCCCAATCTACTGAATTAAATCGTCAACAATTAGCTAGGCTCCTTTTTATTGCTGGATTTTTAGAAAATCCATCACTCCTCATTAATCCATATATATTTAATAGCCATGCATAAAGACATAATTCATGGTGCATATATCATCAATAAGCTGAGAACAACATATCCGAATATGGAGTCGCAGATTATCACATTGTCTTATTCTGCAATGTATGCCTCACGAATAACCAAAAATGAGTCATTTGAAAGGTATATACCTCTAACAAATGGTGCAATTATGGATTCGCATTTTATGAACCAACTCTATAATAAATATCTCAGTTTGGAAGATTCTCAGGAATGGGTGATTAGTAGTTGGGATAAGGAATATGTATATATCGGAAGAGACGACATACGTGCATATATTGATCGTAATCATGTTGATAATAAAACCAATTTATCAATCGGATCTTCGATGATTTTAAAATTTCCATTATTGGAACTCTATCGTCAACCGGGATTTATAGTTAGAAATGGTAAAATTAAACTTCAATCCGGTTTGTTGACTAGGATTTATATTAACATTAAGTCGTTTCATTCAGGATGGATTTTAGGTTCACTTTCCGAACTACTTGATAATTTATGTATTCCATATTATTTAAAAATATTGGCACATCCTAAAATGTATCTAAGATGTGATTCTTGTGTTGTTTATGTTGCGACTGAAGATTTGTTAAGGGTTACTGATATAATTTTAGATTCAATTGAAAGGAATAATATTAAACTAATGGGACGAGTACCTCTTATGACTATGCAATTGGCAAAAGGTATCGGCATTGCTGATGAACCTAGTGACATATTAAGCGATCAAATGAGCTATGGGCAATGGGTTTCATCTCTTTTTGTTACAAATAGCTTAAACGTAGATGATCCTAAAGTTATTGCAAAAAAGGTTGAAATGGAAATAATTAAGTTAGGTCGGAATCCTGAGTGCCCCTATTTAAGGTCTGATAGAACCTCGCTATATTAAGTCTCGTTTGCAAATTGAATTCTTTTCAAATTACGATTGATATTTTGTGGTCCGGCGTATTTTAAATTGCTACCTTTAAAACCTAAATTTATTAAACTATGAATCGGAAATTCTTAATTATAATGTTGCTTATCTCGATGGGATTCGGCAAAAATGTGTCGGCACAAACCTTGGACTGTTTTGTGCTTTCTCCGGCTGAGAACTATTTTGCCGGGGTTAACAAAATTGCTATTCTCAATTTTGAGAATTTCAACAAGGATTCTTACTACTCTATATATGGGGGAACGGCTTTCGTGGATTATCTTACTGCTTCGTTGTTAGATGAAACGCGTGGGATAACTCCTGTGTCGGGTGGGTTGTTCGGTTCTAAAGTTGTAAAATCTTATATTAAATCAAGTTCTATCAATGTTTTCCGGATTATTGAGCGGGAGCAACTGGATAAGGTTTTAAAGGAGAAGAATCTGGGTTCGCACACTACTCTGAACGAAAATCAGGCTGCCGAGATAGGGAGGGTTTTGGGTATTGATGCTATCGTTACGGGTTCTATACGTTACGGTTATAACTCAAGTAGGACTTTTACTGCAGGCAAGAGCGGAACCAAGTATTATACTACTGAGAACAAATGTGAAACTGAGGTGACGGTAAAGACTATTTCTGTTGCCAACGCTCAGATTATGTCTACTAAAACCTTCAGTTTTGTATCGAAGGATAGCAAGAGTGGTGCGGAGGAGAGCAAGGTTATGGTATTTAATGATTTAGCTCCCAGAAATTTAAAGGTTCTTTCTCAGCAGATTTCGTCTTATCTTGCTCCTCATTACATATTTTACAAGGCGAGGTTCGAGAAAATTAAGGAGGTAGAGTTCAGGGAGAAGATAAAATCGGTTGAGAATTATTTGGACAATGGTGACATTAAGAGTGCCTGGACTGTTTATAAGGCCATTTATGATGCCGACAATTATAACGCTCCTGCCAGCTATAATTTGGCTCAGTTGCATTTTGTAACGGGTGACTATAAGGGTGCTCTGGAGTGGATGGAAATTGCTTATCAGATAGATGCAAAGGAGTATGGCAAACAGTATGAATCTTCTGTTTTATGGGCTGACTATGGTAAATTTTTGGAAGATTCCGGAATTTCCATCGAGAAATACAATTTTACGGCTAAGGATGATGCTCTTGCAAAGAGGGTTAAAACTGCCGGCAAAAAATCTGACAGGCATGAGGTTTACGAAAATCCAAACGGAACGGGAGCTGTTGTTGCAAAGGTTCCGGGTGATACTGAGTTTGTTGTTATAGAGGAGAAGGCAGGGGCGGTCAAGATCAAATTGTTGGGCGGCAAGGAGGGTTACATTAGCAGGGGGAGTCTGCGTTAGGATCGGATATGAAAAAGCTGTTTTTGGCAATTATATTGTCTTTATTTACCGGACTGCTCTTTTCTTCTCCCAAGGGGAGGTCGTATGTGCTTAAATCTCCGGACGGGAGGATCGTTACGGAGGTACGGGTGGCCGGCGGTATCTCTTTTCGTGTGGTTTTGGGCTCGGGTTCTGCCGGCGATGCGGGTGTGTCTGACGGGAGGTTGATTGTGGCTTCTCTTCCGGTTTCTATGGTTCTCGGCAATGGTGACGTTCTTGGAAACAATCCGACCGTCC
>JAQVXM010000049.1 GCA_028709185.1 Minisyncoccota bacterium
CGATCTAGATATTTATCTGCAAACAAAACTTGAGCCATTTATACCCCCGTGGACTCTTGGAAACAAGGGCACTCGTTTTGAAGCGAATATTGCGTTATTATGTGGGTGACCCATCAATCCTGCGGACTGCCATGTCCGCCTTCATCCAACGAACGTAGAAAGGGGCGTCCGTGCCTCGGTCAACGTTCTGCGGATGAAAGTCCAATGGATTGTTGGGTCGCCGAGCCGGGCGTCCCTTCTTACTTGATGTTTCCCCGATTGCTATGAGCCTTCTGACTGGATTCTCGGAAATGAAGAATGTGATACTCGGTATCTGGAATTGGCTGAGTGTGCGGAACATCGTGCGATCCATTCCATTCATTATCGGAGGGGTGTTTGGTTTGATGATTGTGCATTTTTTATTCACTGGAGATTGGCGGTTTTACCGTACCGATCCCGCTCTTCAATTCGATAAATCGAGTCAAATCCAAATTGTCGTTGATGAGCTGGACGCCATGTCTGCGAGCGAACGCGAACAATTTTGTCTGAAGCACACCCCAACTCTTGCAGGTACGGAGATTGAGGACTGGCAGATACCGGACTTTTGCAAAACCGTGGCAGAACAATGGTCAGAAATTCGACAAGCTCTCCTCAATAGCAAGCCATGATAACAACTGTGTACTCCACAGCCCGCTACGAGCGCCGTAGGCGGCGCATTCTCATCAGATTGGGAAAAGCCATGATCGACTACCGCAACGCCCTCCAGAAGGCCGGAGATATGCTCTGGAAGACTTCCAGCTCTCCTTGCCTCAACGCGGTGCTTTGCGACGCTGGCGGAGAAACTTGAGGAGCTCGACGCGCGCTTCCTCGGCGGTAATGTTCTCTCGGTGCTCGAGGCGCGGTTGTTGCGGGTCGATTCTCTGCTTCTCGTCGAACATGCCGCGCCATTCCGCGAGATCGCGCAGAGCCCGTAGCTTTTCAAAGACCTTACCCTTCAATTTCTCGGGCGCCGCAAACGCGACCTTTTCGTACTCTTCTATGATGCGATCAAGCGTGATGCTGTGCTTCTCGAGCGCAGGCTGCATCATCGCTTTGAGAGCGGCCTGAACCCTAACATTTCCTAACAGCCTTGCGCCGTTCACGCCCAAGGCTTTGTCTGTCCCTTTATACCCGGCCGCCTTCGCAGAGGCCGTCGCGTTGCCGCTCTGCGTATATGCGAGCACGAAGGCGCGTTGTTTTAGCGACAGCGATTCAAGTTCCCGATGATTGTCCTTCACGGCAACCACAGCCGTATTTTACTCCTCATCGAGCTTTCTCTGTATTTTCACGATCACGCCGTCAAGATCGTTTTTCACGTCGTGTCCCCAAACCCGGATCACGCGCCACTTCATGCGTCTCAGCTTCGCGAAGTTCCTGCGGTCACGCTCCCGGTTGAGAGCGATCTTCTTGCGCCAGAAAAGTTTGAGGTCGTCCCTCCATACCGGGAAGCGGTAGCCGTGCCAGAAGTCGCCGTCGATGAAAACCGCTAGCCTGCGCGAAGGGAACACAATGTCCGGCTTGCCCGGCAGCGTCTTCACGTGATTGCGGAACCGCAGACCGACGCACGAGAGAGCCTTGCGGACGGCGAGCTCCAGAGAAGTATGTTTGCCCTTCACGCGGGACATGCAATACGAGCGCTGTGCTGGAGTCAGGGTGTCTGGCATACGTCGGAGGTTCAGCGATGCAAGAGCTCCTTCTTGATCTGAGCGGCCTGCCTGCGGATGAACTCGGGCGGCAGCGCGTTGCCGATCATCAGCGCGACGGCGGCTTTCCCTCCGTCGAGCGTGAACTTGTACCGCTTCGGGAACGATTGCAACAGGGCGGCCTCCCGCAAAGTGATGCACCGATTTTCTTCCGGGTGCAGGAATCTGCCCTTGGACGGGCTTGCGCAACCGCCGGTGATCGTGGGAGCCACGTCCTTCCACCTCATCCTGCCGTACACGTCCTTGAAACCGCCGGGGAAACGACGGTGGCAGGGAAGCTGCCGTTCCTCGCACAAGTCGGTGCGGCTCCCGCCGTCTTTCGGGATCGAGGCGATCCTGTCCTCGATGTCGGGCGTGTGCGCCTCCGGGAGGTCGTGCAAAGGGTCTCCACTGCGTCCCGCCGGGCGTAAGCCTCTGATCGTCTGTTCCACGGTCTTCGGCGTTCTGGAGGGCTTCGCGAAGGGAATGGAGAATCCCCGTCCCGCCATCAAGATCATCCGCCTGCGGCGCTGCGGCACTCCGTAGTGCGCGGTGTTCAATACCGTGGGTGATCGCCCGAGCTCATAGCCGAGCCCATGCAACCCTTTTTTGAACTCCTCCATCCGTCTGTTGTCGATCAATCCCGGCACGTTCTCCATCATCACCGCCTTCGGGCGCAGCCCTTTCACCAACCTGAGGAACTCGAAGATCAGATCGTTTCTTTCGTCGCGGACGGCTTTCTTACCGTTGAGCGTCCTCATCGAGGAAAATCCCTGACATGGCGGACAACCGGCGAGCAGATCGAGGCCGCCTTTCCTGAGCCCGAGTTCCTTCAGGATTTTCCGCGCCGTCAGTTTCTTGATGTCGCTCTTCCACAGCGTCACCTCGGGATGGTTCATGCCGTAGGTCTTCACCGCCCTCGGCTCGATGTCCACTGCGCCGACTACGTGGAACCCTGCCTTCTTCAATCCGAGCGTCAATCCGCCGCAACCGGAAAAAAGGTCGACCGCCGTCGGCTTCAGAGCTTTGCTCTTCGCTCGATGCGGCCTGTGAGGGGTGCTAGATCGTGACATTCCGCCTTGCTGCGGATAATAGCGTATTTTACCGGAAGTCGGTAGTTCGGTATAATGCGCCCCATTATTTTCTTCTATGCTCGATAAATTGGAGTTCTATCACGGCGCGGCGTTGGTGAGACTCATGGAGCATCCTCAGTGCAGGTCAGTCCGAAAATGCGGCCTCGGCTACGTCGTGAACGACGAAGTGTACGTGCTTGTGAAATACACGACGAAGCACAGATCGCCGTGGCGGTTCTCGTTCGATCACGATGATTTGTCGGGATTGAAGAGTGACGCTCAAACGTGGAAAACAGCCGTCGTCGCCCTCGTCTGCGGTGGAGACGGGGTATGCGCGCTCACGATGGGGCAGTGCGACCGCCTCCTCGGGGGCGGCATGGGTTGGATTTCAGCGAAGCGCGGTTTCAACGAGAGTTACGCGGTGGCAGGGAGCGCGGACGAACTCGAGCACAAAGTGCCTGTCATGTTCTGGCCGTTGCTCGTATTCGAATCGATTCGGACGGGTACTCAGAGTACAATTCCGGTATGCCCCAAACCGACAGAAGCGTCATTCGCGACGGCCGCCATGCCGTCGAGGTCATCAATGTCCTGAGCGGGGAAATCGAGAATCCTGAGCCCATCGTCTCCAAGGCGACGGTCATTCTGGAACGCTCCGTCGACCCCATCGCGGGGCCGCCGCAGTCGAGCGACGGACTACTCTATGGACTGATCCAGAGCGGCAAAACCAGCATCATCACGGTGGCTTCGGCTATGGCTGCGGACAACGGCTTCAAGTGCATCCTGATTCTCACGTCCGACATCGATCTGCTGTATGACCAGACCCTCGAACGCGTGAAGAAAGCCCTTCGCGGCTTGCTTGTGATGGGTAAGAACGACTGGAAAGATGCGGTTCGCTTCGAGCGGCATCTGCGGACGAGCAACCCCTTCGCGATTGTCTGCTCGAAGAACGGCAGCAAGCTCAATAGTCTTCTGGAAGCGTTCAAGTCTGCGAGAGCCAAGGGCCTCTCCGCGCTCATCGTCGATGACGAGGCTGATCAGGCCAGTCTCAACACCTTCACGAGCAAAGGCGGGGAACAGATGAGCCGCATCAACGAGGTCATAACGGCGCTCCGGGATTTCTTCGGAGTGAACACCTATTTGCAGGTGACGGCTACGCCGCAGGCTCTCTTCCTCCAACGTCCCGACAACCGATACAGACCGTCGTTCACGGTGTTGAGTGAGCCGGGGCCCGGATATGTCGGAGGCGACATGTTCTTCGGAGATGAGAGCCGTCTGCTGCGTTTCGTACCGGAGGAGGAGGTCGATGAGCTGAAATCGACGCACCAACCCGCACCCACCGGAACCGTACCGAAGGGGATGCGGCAGGCGCTGAACCTGTTTCTTGTCGCGGCTACCGCGAAAGTCATGGCCGACCCGAGGGAGGGATCGGCTTTTCTCTGTCACGTCAGCGTCAACAAGATCGACCACGGGCATATCGTGGGGCTCATCGACCGCTACAAAGAGGACACGATGAACGCCCTGCTGGAGCCGAAGAGTTCCTCGTACAAGCAGCTCCTACGGGAACTTGAAGAAGCGTACAAAGACCTTTCCGAGACGCAGGCCGATCTTCCCTCGCTCGACACCGTGATCGAGAATATCAAGTTCTATCTGCCCGGCGCGAATGTGAAGCTCATCAACGCCGAGACGAACGATGAGATCAAGCTGGACGCGATTTACAACATCTTCGTCGGAGGCAACAAGCTCGGCAGAGGCGTCACGATCAAGAACCTGCTCGTGAGCTACTACGGGAGGAATCCGAAGAAGCCGAACGCGGACACCGTTCTCCAGCACGCGCGTATGTACGGCTACCGCCACAATACCATCGGTCTCACGCGCCTGTTCCTTCCGGAAAAACTCGCCAATCATTTTCGTATCATTCATCAGATGGAGGAAGCGTTGCGCGATCTCGTGCAGAAGTTTCCCGAGGGCCGGTTCCAAGGGGTCTATCTCCAATCGCCATTGCAGGCGACACGCAGGAATGTACTCGACCCCAACTCCATTGGTCTGTACGTAGCCGGAGGAAGCTATAACCCGTCGTGGCCGCTTCGCTCGCCTGAAACGCGGCCAATCACGGAATGGATCGACGGCAAGCTCGCTGCCTTTTCCGATGATGGG
>JAQVXM010000050.1 GCA_028709185.1 Minisyncoccota bacterium
ATAATTTCCGCTTAATCTTAAATTTATTTTCATCTTTCCCACTTCTCTTATTAATGATTTTGCAGAAACTGCCTCCGATTGCCCTTCTTCCACCTCAATATTTATAAGAGTCATATTATTTACTCCAGCCAAAGCTTGAATTTGATAAACCGCATCAGCCACATCTTCTTTATTTGGCAAAGCCAAAGCTAAAAGATTTTGAACGCTTGAAGCATTTTTATAATCCGTAAAAAGATTGTCAAAAGACTCTTTTGCTTCTTTTTGAGCTTCCAAATAATTTTTGTTTACTGTAAATTCAGCTCTTAGTTGGCTGATTTCTTGAAATACAGGTTTTACAAAACTGCCAAAAATATAAAGAGACAGAAGTAGAAGTACTACCGCTGATAACAAACTCAATAATCTTTTTCCGGATTCTTTCATCTTATTTTGTTCCTAATAAAATATTTTCCGAAACATTAAAAATAATTACAAAAGAAACTTGTCCTCCTTGCGACAAACTGGACGAGTCAAGCATCACCCCTGAAATTCCTTCTGTTTCCTGAAAAGATTGAAGTTGTTTTGAAAGATCTAAAAATGTTTTTGCTATTCCGTTTAATTTCACTGATTTTTCAAAGACAGATAAAGAAACTCTGTTAAAATAAACATTTTGACTTGTCCTTTTTTCTAAAATCTCCAAAAAATTTGAAGTTTTTATATGAGTATCAAGTAATCCCTTCATATTGGATAAGCGGGAATAAAAGTCTATCACTGCCGCCTGCTCTTCTTTTGGAACTCCGCCGATTAAATTATCCGCTTCCTCTCGAGCCGCCTCGCTTTGATTTAAAAGAAAAGTCTTATAACCAAATTCAGTTCCGACATAAATCGCTATCATTAAGAAAAAAACTACAAACGAAAAAATCAGCATGCGCCACATCACGCCGCCGGAAGAAGAACGTTTTTTCATCGTTAATTTCTCTAATTCTTGCTGATTATTTCCTTGAATCACGATTTTTTATTTTTTAAATTTCTCTAAGAGATAATCCTAAAGCTACGGATAAAACAGTTCCAAGTTCCGGAACAAGAGGAGTCATATCATCTCTGAAACCAAACCCCGATAAAGCGCTTCCTTTCACCGTTACCACTCCGGTTTGACTTCTCACATACTCTAAAAGTCCGGGAAGATTTGCTCCTCCGCCAGTTAAAATAACTCTTTCTACTTTATCTTCCTGATCCTTTTCGTATTCATTTCTAACTCGTATAGACTCTTTTATTATAACATCGACAAATGGGAACATTATTGTGGACAACTCATAATCTCCGCCTGTTCCAGTCAGACCTTTTTGCTTTTTTAATTCTTCCGCTCTTCTTAAATTTATATTCAGCCCTTTTGAAAGTGCGTGTGTTAAATGACTTCCTGCATAATCAATTTGATTGCTGGATTTTAAAAACCCTCCTTTTGCCACTAAGATTCCGGTTGAGTGCGATCCGACATCTATAATCATAGTTGTTGTCATATCTCCGCCGACAAGCGCTCGAACATTGCTTAAACTTTCCACTTCAAGAGCGGCTAAATTAAATCCGGCGCTTTTAAAAATTTCTTTATATTGTTTTATTTTTTCCGTCGGCACCGATACTAAGAGAATCTGTCTAAAAACTCTTCCGTCTTTTTCTCTTTTTCCGACCATCATCCAATCAAGCGTCACCTCTGAAAGTGGCATCGGAACATACTGTCGAGCTTTAAACTGAATAGTGTTTGCCACCTCCTGATCAGAAATATCAGGCATCTCAATTAAAGTCGAAAAAGCGGAAAAAAGCGGCAAAGACGCTACCACATTTTTTGTTTTTATTTTTAACTCTTTTTTTAAAAGCTGTAAAAGCTTTACCGCTTCCTTGTCAAAAATTTTCATCGTGCTTGTTTGGATAACTTCATTTAAGCGGTCAAAATGTCCGTAGTTATTTAAAATTCCATAATTATTAAGATAAGCAAGACCTTTTTTTCTCGTTACCTCCACTGCCTTTACTGAAGCTGTTCCAATATCCACGCCTAAAACATCCCCTGAAGAGAAAATTGATCCGATATCTTTTAAAAAACTTAAATTAAACATAATTGAAATAACAACCTTGTATAATTATATTATGTTATCTCTATTTTCTAAAGCCAAAGAAATTTTTCTGGATATTCTTTTTCCTCCTCTTTGTCTTTCTTGTCGTCATTTTCTCCTAAAAGAAGAACGTCAAAAAAATATCTGTCGGAAATGCGCCGCTTCCGTTATTTTAAACTCTTCCCTCTTTTGCCCCGTTTGCCACTCTCGTTTACCCATCTTTTCTCCGTCTAAAGATATGGAAAAAAATTTTCCCCGTCTCAATTGCCATAAAGATTGCAGTTTTTTTCTGGCTTCCGCTTCAAGTTTTTCTATTCCTGTTATCCGCAATCTTATTCATCTTTTGAAATTCGGAAAAATTCCCTTCGCTTCAAATTTTCTTTCTGAAATTATGATTATTTATTTTAAATCCTTAAATCTTGAAATAAAAAATTACTCCGTTATCCCTATTCCGCTTTCTAAAAAACGCTTAAAAGAACGGGGCTTTAATCAATCCGAACTTCTAGCAAAGAAATTTTGTTCCGCTTTCTGTCTTCCGCTTTTAAAAAATTTGATTCGCTCTTCTGACCGCAAACCTCAATCTGAAACTAAAAATCGCGCCGAACGCGAACAAAATATTAAAAATTGTTTTGCTGTTATTAACGCCTCTTCTCTCGCTGAAAAAAATATTATTCTGATTGATGACGTTTTTACTACCGGCTCAACTGCAAAAGAAGCTGTTAAAATTTTAAAAAAAGCAGGCGTAAATAAAATAATTTTTCTCACCCCCGCCAAAACTTGAATAAATAATTCATTTAAAAAATTGTTATTCGACTTCAAAAAAATAAGCCGTTATTAAAAATATTTTTTTGACTTTTTATAAAATTTAATTTATAACTGAAAAAGCTCTATAAAATAAGGAGAAAGATAATGCTTAATCGTCTGAAATTATTTTTTACCAAAAAAGTTCCTTTGTTTATTTTCTTTTTCTCGTTCGCGTTTAATATTTTTTTCTTTATTCTGGGAATAATTTATAAACAAGAATATTTAGAAAAAGAAAATTCAGGCATATTTCTTTTATTTATTCTTTGTTTTTCTTTTCTCTCGTCTCTATTCGTCTCTTTTTTCTGTTTAAAAGAATCGGAAAGTTTTTTTAAAAATACTTTCCGCTTAAAAAACACGGAAAAATTGGATATGATTTGCTCTAAAACCGGAAGAAACATTGAATTTATTGTAAATTTTGGAATATTTCTCGTTCTCCAAATCACCAATAAATTGGAGGAAGGTAAACATCTCGCTTTTATAAATACTTCAAGAATTTGCGAATCGGACATTTCTTTTATTTTAAAATTAAAAGAAAAAGAAAATATTGAAATTTTTAATCTAAGCGAACTTCTTCCTGGATATTTCATCGACGAACAATCACAGCAAACAAAACAATCAAACTGATTATTTTAAAAAAAAAGCTCGATTTAAACCGAGCTTTTTATTTTTCCTTTTTTGTAAAATTATACCAAACCACAAGTAATGGACTCGCCATAAAAATAGAAGAATAAGTTCCTACTGTTGTTCCAATAAGAATCGTCAGGACAAAATATTGCAAAGTTGAAGGACCCGCAAAATAAAGCGCTATCAAAACTAGAATTAAAGTCAAAGAAGTGTTAATGGATCTCGCTAAAGTTTCATTCACGCTCTTATTTACTATTTGACTAAAAGAAATTTTTCCTTTTTCTTTGGAAAGATTTTCTCTCGTCCGATCAAAAACCACGATTGTGTCGTGTACTGAAAATCCGGCAATAACTAAAAGAGCTACTATAAAATTAGTATCCACTTCCGCCCCTTTAAAACTTCCAAGCCATGCAAAAACTCCCGTCGGAATTATTACGTCATGAAAAAGTGAAACAAGAGTCGCTACTCCATATTTCCAAGAAGCCACCGGATAAGAAATTTTTCTAAAAGCAAAAGCCACATAAAGAGAAATTCCAAAAAGAACAAGCACTATGGCGATTAAAGCTTTATTTTTTAATTCTTTTCCAACGGAAGGTCCTATAGATTGAAAAGACATCTCTGAAAAAGCTCCCAATTCTCCGCTGATTATTGAAATCATTTCTTTATGTTTTTCTTCGGATATTTCTTTTGTTCTTCCGATTAAGCTTCCGTCGCTTGCTTTATTTACCGACACTCCTTCTAATCCGTTTTTAATCAGAATATCTGAAAACTGCTGTATTGAAACATCTTTCTGAAAATCAACTTGCCATAAAGTTCCTCCGGAAAAATCTATTCCTTCTTTAAATCCGAAAACTCCCATCGAAACAAAACTTGCCAGAAGCATTGTTATCGCTATCCCTAAAAAAACTGCTCTTTTTTCAATAATATTAAACATTTTTATTTTGTTTTTCAGAAAATGAATTTAATTTTTCTCTCATAAAAACATTAAGCATCGTTCGGGTCACCGTTATTGCTGAAAACATCGATAAAAGGACTCCGATTAAAAGAGTTAAAGCAAATCCCTTCACGAAACTGGAAGTGAAATTATAAAGAATAAGCGAAGTTATTATTGTCGTGATATTGGAATCTTTAATTGAAGTCCAAGCTCTTTTAAATCCTTCCTCAATTGCCGCTTTTTTATTAAGTCCTCTTTTTATTTCTTCTTTAGTTCTTTCAAAAATTAAAACATTTGCGTCAACAGCCATTCCGATTGATAGTATAAATCCGGCTATTCCAGATAAAGTCATAGTTACCGGCACCGCCTTAAAAATAGCCATAGCTAAAATCGTATAAATAATAAGAGCTGCTGAAGAAAAAATTCCCAAAGTTCCATAATAAAGAATCATAAAAACCATAATCG
>JAQVXM010000051.1 GCA_028709185.1 Minisyncoccota bacterium
AAGTTTTTTTCCAGTAATACAGGAAATAGCGGATAAAATAAAAAACGGAGAAAAATCTTTTAAAAATAAAAAGTTCGCTTTAGATTTAGGAGCCGGTAACGGTTGGGCGTCTTTTATTTTATTAAAGAACGGTTTTATAACAGACACGATTGATAAAGATTCTTTTAAAATAGCCCACATGAACGAACATTTGAAACATTGGGAAAAAAAATTTTCCGGAAAAACAAATATAATCAAAGCAGATATCGTCGGTTATCCCCTTCCCATAAATCATTATCAATTAGTTATCGTTTTAAATTTATTTCATCTTTTATCAGAAGACGAACAAAAAATTGTTGCCGATAAAATTTTGAAATCCTTGAAACGAGGCGGCTATCTTATCGCCAGTATTTTAACTCCAGACAGTCCCAAAAAACCGGAGAAATTTAATTCAGGATTAAAATTAGAAGATTTTAAAAAACTTTTCAAAAAATTAAAAATTGTTTCCGCGGAGACATTTTTATCAGACAGAGGCCAACATATAAATCTTTTAACAGCTTTCAAGCCTTTAGGATTTTGGCAAAGGTTATTACAACGTTTTTTATATAATTAAAAAAAAGATGGTTCCGCTTGTGGTTTTAATTTTTTTTCAGAGCTATCGAAAGATAGCTCTGATTTTTTCCCATAATCCCTTTTTTTTATTTTCCGCATTAACTCTTTCAGATATATACCAAGTAAAATAAAGAGAAAATTTTATTTTTTTTTCTTTGTTTTTAGGATTTTCTTTAAATTTTTTTATCGCAAGAGGAATATCTTTTATTATTTCACCAATAATTTTATTTTTTTTATAATTATCAAACCCAGTTCTTTTTACGGCTTTTTCTATAAGCGGTTTCAAATAATTTAAAATATCTCCAAAATTGGATTTTTTTATAAGGTCATATTCTTCCTCTATGGTTTTTTGTTTAAATTCGTTCATCTTTATTATTAAACTTCATTTTATTAAGGAAGAAAAGACTATAAAATCAAAGGATTTTGACATATTTACAAGAAGGTTAAAAAAAGAAAAAAACAGTGTCTGCGCTATAATAAAAAGAGAAGAAGATGAATAAAAACTTATTTAAAAATTATCGTTATTTTTTGGAAAAAGCTCTGGCGGAAGAAAACTCTGACAATAAAACAAAAGCGGAAAGAACGGAAAAAATAAAGAATGAGTTAATAAGTTCAATGGTTGAGATAGCAGAATTTTTGGAAATGCTTGATAAAGAGAATAAAAGACGCAAAATAATCTATTCATTAATAAACAATTATTTAATTGATTTTGTTAAAGATGCCCGATTATACGAAGCGTTAGGAGAAAAAGGAGCAATCATTTCCGATATTATCGATGAATTGGAAGCTGCCAGTGATTTAAGTTTGAGAGACAAGAGACCGACTCAAACAGCAAAAGAAATAAAAAAAAGCTTAAAAAGACTTTCTTTTTCATGAAAGGCGATGTTGTAAAAACATCGCCTTTTTTAAATTATTTCCGCCAGTTTTTCCAGATATTTTTTATCTATTTTTTTCTGTTCATTAACATACAAAGAAGAATCCTCTTTAATCAAAAAAGAGTATTTTTTTCTCGCTTCGGAAAAATCAAGAATGTTTTTTGCCGATATTTTTTTATTTTTTTGTTTTTTGATTTTTATTCCGGCATATTTTTCCGCCAAATATCCTTCAGGAATAAACGAGCTTATTAATAATTCTTCAAATAAAAAATCAAGCCTTGGCGAACCATAATTTATTTTTTTCAGCTTTTCTTTATAGTTTTCGGAAATTTCTTTTATCAAATTCATCAACTTCCTGTTTTTTCTTAAAATAAGATGAAAAAATTCGTGACCTAAAAGACATAAAGAGAATTTTCCCACTTTTTTAATCGGCCATCTTGAACATTCCAAAACTATATCGCTTTTAACAGGCGACCAAGAAAACCATCCTAAAAAATCATCCTTTCCGCTTGAGCTTAAAAAAATATGAATCGGAACATTTTCAATTTTAAATTCTTTAATTCCGCATAGAATTTTCGCACTATCAATCATGTTCTGAAAAATTTTTTTATTTTCCATAAAATAATCTTTTATCTTCTCCATTTTCTTTTTATCTTTTTTCCAAACAATATCGAATCTTTTTTCAAAACAGCTTAAAATTATTTCCATTTCTTTTAAATTTTTATTTCCAATAATTTTTTCAGTTTTTTTCCAAACATCTTTTTCATTTTCAAGAAGGAAAACAAGATCCAGGTTTTTGGATTTAAAAGCGGAGAAAATAAAAGAAAACGATTTTAAATTTTCTTCATCATTCTTTGTAAGCGATCCCGTTTCTTTAATCCATTCTTTAGCTCTTTCAGTAAATTGACTCTCTTCTCTTTTATAGCTGAATTCCAAAACCATTAGAAAAAGATTGGCCAGTTTTGAAGTTCTAAAATTAAATTTCATATTCTTAATTAAACTTCATTTTATTAAGGAAGAAAAGCCTATAAAATCAAAGGATTTTGACGTAATTGAAATCAGGATTTCAATAAGGGGTTTTTCTTGATTCAAATAAAAAAAAGAATAATATTTAATATATGAAAATGACAATTCTATATGACATTAAAAAAGACGCGGAAAATTACGCAAGATCATTACATAAATTCCCTTATTTTACACACGGAAGAAATAATGTGAGAGAGAATCTTTTATTTTTTACTTCACCCGAAATACAAAAAGTAATAAAAGAAGCTAAAGATGAAAAAGAAGCGTATCAGAAGGTAATAAATATTTTAAAGAACGACAACGGGCTTGCTTCAAAAATGGAAAAGACAAAAGAAATCTTAACGGATGAATGGGAAAAAAAAGGAAAACAGATAATATCAAATTTAGAGTTTATTTTCAAAAAAGAATTTCCTTTTCCCGATATAAAAGTGTATCTAACAAGTATACCGATATGCCCGCATAATTTTAAAGAAAAATACTTTTTTGTTTTCGCGATGGCGACAAAAACCATTCAATTAAGAATTATAGAGCATGAACTTAATCATTTTATGTTTTATAATTATTATTCTCAATTAAAAAATATCTTAGAAAATGAAAAATATGAACTTTTAAAAGAATCGCTGACTTTTTTTTCAAACCCAGAAGAGGAAGGAAAGCCGAACGAAAAAGAATTAAGAAAAATGTTTATGGAAAAAATTTGGAATAATTTAGATGAAGCTATAAACGAAGCAGTTGAAAGATTAAAAAAACAGAAATAAAAATGCAGAAAGAGCGGTTTGTTTGTTTTTTAAAATAATCTTAAAAAATCCATAAAAACGGCTTGTTTTATCGGGTATTTTGATGTATTTACAATGGGTTTGAAATGTGCTATAATTGAACCAGAATATCAAAATGGCCGGTAAGGATTCTAGACAAGCGGTTTTCACTTAAAGGAAAGAAATACCGATGCCTAAAAAAGCAATAAATAATGAGGTGAAATGAAATGATTGAAACTTCAAAGAAGCAGATGTTTTCAGTTCTTCTGGCGCTTCTTTCTATATATATAAGGAAGATGAGTCAGGGGGAAAAAAGAGAAACGAACCGCTTTGCGGTTCACAAAGAAAATTCCCGCCAAGGGAAAAAGGAGAGGACAATCATGAAAGTATCAACATCCCGAATTATTCCCGCCATGCCTTCCTCTTGGCAGGCTTTCGCGGGAACAATAATCGCGCTAATAATTTTATCGGCGGTTTCGTTAAATTGCTTCGGCCAAACGGCTCCAGCAGTTGATGATCCGAGGATTGAAGTCCGGTGGCTAAATCAAGCTGCCGCGGATGAAGGAAAAGAATTGGGCGATGTTTTGGGAGAGAATTCTCTCAATGTCGTGATTCTCGCGGAAGGGTACGTGGAAAACGAAAAGGAAAGTTTCTTTGCTTTTACTAAAAAAGAGAGCGATTTCTTTATTCGTTCCGTCCCCTATCGCAATCGATTCAATGTCTTTCTCGTCTATTTGCCTTCGAAAGAATCGGGGGTGGATGACTCAAGCAAAGGCATTAAAGTGGATACGGCGCTTGATGGTTATATTTATAAATTTGCCGGAAAAGAAATTACCGATATTTTATTTCGAGAAAATTTTGTTCCGTATTTGGAACAAATCTTGCAAAGAAAGAAAGATGTGGAAAGGGATTTTATAACCATCTGCATAAACTACACAGGATTAAATGATTATGCAACCGGTTATTATGCGGTTATTATGCCTAATAATAAAACAGTCCCTTGTGTCCTGTCTCACGAGCTGGGGCATTTGATTGGCTCTTTGTCTGATCATTATTGGGCAGACGGATTAATCAAAACCGCTCAAGAGGAAAAACTTCAGGAATGCGGAGGAAAAATTCGAGAAATAGGACTCTTCGGAGACGCGTCTTTACCAAAAGACGCGAGCGGAGTTCCTATAATCTCGAGAGAAATGCTTCCATGGGCAGCGCTTATTGATAGCGATGTTCCTGTTCCGACAATTCCGGCTCGTCCATATTTTGGAAGAATCGGATGCTTCGGTTCTGATAATGTCCTTTTTACTTCCGACGGCGGATGTATTATGGATGGTTCCACTGATCTTGGATTCTGTCTTGTTTGTCAGCATGCGTGGGCAGTGAAAGTTCTTTCTCTGACTACGCCTTTTCAAGACGGAGACGGAGAGGGCGGGGCGGCGAGCGGAGCGAAGACGCCCCGATTGAATTTGATTCCTCTTCCCGACAGAGGATTTCCGGAAGACATTCCGGAAGTTTGGAGAAACATCACACGACTAGGAGATTCCGATAATCCTTATGATTATGAAATTTCCTGGCTGGTGGACGGAGTAACCGTTCCCGAATTTTCCGGGAAGACGGAATTAACCGAAGTAGAAAGCAAGGTTTCGGG
>JAQVXM010000007.1 GCA_028709185.1 Minisyncoccota bacterium
GGCCAATAATCGGGCGAATATAATCATTAGCGATAACATTATTAAACTTGGAAGTGATGTAGGGCGCCATATTTTCTAAAGCGGCATCACCACCGGCACGCTCTGCTTCTTTTGTCCAAAAATCAATAACAGAAGGATTAAAAATGCGAGCAAGCTTGCGTTTGCGGAAAGCGGCATCGGTCAGAACGCGAGGAACTTCGACTAAAGTAGCCGGTTCGGTTTTTGAGTCTTCCATTAAAAGAAGGAGAGTGTTCCGCATATACTGCTCAAAAATCGGACCCATTGTTTCCTGCGAAAAAAGCTTATTGAAGATGCTCTGCATTTCGTTGACAATAAAAGTTTTTTCCTCAGGACGAGAAGGATTGAATTCCAGCATATTCAAACCGACAGGATATTCAAAATCGGAAGGATTAAAAATAACCACATCTTTCAAGCGTTCATCGGGAACAAGAGAAGCGATATCGGAAACAAGGTCGCCATGCGGGTCGATGACCGCCACACCTTTGCCGCGCCGAATATCAGAGATGGCCATATTTTTAAGAAGAGTGGATTTGCCGGTGCCGGTCTGGCCAATAACATAAAGATGGCGGCGGCGGTCGTTATCGGCGATAAAAACTTCTTTTCTCTCACCGCGAAAAACGCTTTCTCCAAGAAGCACGCCGGAAGCCGGCAAATTCAAAGGCGGTTCGGATTCGCCAGACTTCAACCAGTTAATTTTAGGGATGTCGCTAGTGGAAGTGGGAAGATGGAAAATACTCGCCAATTCTTCGCTATTCAAAATCATAGTTTCTTTTTCATTAAAACGGCGGAAAGAAAAATTATAAACAAGATTTTTCAAATTGCGGGGTTTGATAAGCTTGAACTCATTTTTTTTCGGAGCGGAAAAACCGGAAAAGCCGAAAGCGATGCCTTCCATAATAGAATCGGATTGGACTTTGTTTGGAGCGGAAGAAGCGATGCGAACATTAACTTCAAAAAGCGGTTTGGAAACTTTTTCCACTAAAGATTTAATAAATTCCTCATCAACCAATACGGGAGCTTTTTCTTCGGGAGCTTCCGGGTTGGGATTTTTTTTCGGAGAATTAATAATGGCTTTTTTAAAATCTTTCAAACCAAGCGGAGCATCGGAGGCAATAACTTCCTCAAAAGATTTTCCGGATTTAACCGCGGAAATTTTTAAGCTGACATTTTTTTTGTATTTTTCAGAGGAAACCGGACGGACAACAACTTGAATGGCGGCGCCTTCGCCGATTTCATTAATACGGGAAAGTCCGGAAATAATAGGAGAAAAAGTATCATCGCCGATATCGCGGAAGGTGCGGATAGGAAGAGCGAAGGGAAGCTTTTGCTTCAGATAAGAAAGAGAAACCGCGCCATCCGGAGTGAAAACATTAAAGTCGCCGCTTTCCGTGATTTCAGCAGAAGGCCAGAGAGAGTGAATTTGACGTTTGGCGGTTTCTTTAAAGCCACGCGGAATAGAAAGAAAGAAATGAATTTCTTCTCCAATATGCGGAACAGCCGCCTCAAAAGCAAAAGGTTTTTTAAAAGAAGCAAGCAGAGAAAAAAGTTCAGCGCTTTTACCGATCTCCTTTTCAAAATCGGGAGTTTCATCCCCTTTTTCATTTTTTTTAAGGCGAATCAAAAAAAGAGATTGATTCAAACTTTCAAAAAGAGATTTTTTATAAAGAACTTTCGCCCAAATCAAAAGACCGAGAGCAGAGACAACGCCAAGAAAAAAAATGATATAAATTAGCAGTTCCATTTTTGCTTATTTTACAATCCTTTCTTCCATTATTTTTTCCGCCAAATAATCATGAAAGGCGTCAAGAAGAAAAGGATTTTCCCTGCCAGCTTCTTTAATAGCTTCATTGATACCTTTTTTTCGAGAGATTTCTTCAAGACGGGCAAGCTTATTTTTTATTTCCAGAGAAGGATTTTTGAGATAATCGGGAGCGCCGGCTATCTCTTCTTTCGGAGAAAACGTTTCTTCTTCAGGCGGAAAAACGGACTTTAAAGAAGATTTGATTATTTCTTTTTCCGGAACATTTTTATTTTCCGGAGAAAGACGCAAACGTTCCGTTTCAGTTTTAATCTTTTCCATATCTTCCGGATTAAAAGAGAGAGATTCTTTTTTTATTTGTTCTTCCATAAAGACATTATAACAGAAAATCAGTTAAAAGTTATGAAGTTAAAAGGATCCATAGACTCATTAAACTCGCTTCCCGACGCTATGGCCGAAAAAAACAGAAATTAAATTATAAATAATCTAAATTATTTCGATGACTTTGAATTTGGAGTTGAAACCTTGAATAATGCGGATAGAAGATTTGGGCGCGTGAAAATAGTCCGAAAGCAGACGAATAAGAGCGCGATTAGCCTCGCCTTCTATCGGTTTAGCGCGAACTTTAACGCGGAAAGAGTTTTCATCGAGAGCTTCAATTTTTTCAATTTTAGAATTAGGTATGATAGAAACGTTAAATCTCATTTTTTTATTTTAAATTAAAAAAGATATTTTTGACAGAAAATAACAAATTTCCACTATTTTTGTTTTATAAACAGAAGGACTTTTTCAGAAATAAAATAAAATTCCGCCAACTTAAAGGCGGAATAATATTTTTTAAATTCAATTCAAAAAACGGTTTTAGCGATTATAAACCGCAATAGAAGAAGCGAGGAAAACTCCGTTTGTTTTACCAGCGATGTCATCATCAGAAGTCAAGGCGATTTTATCACCAACTTTAATGCTTTTAATGCTTAATTTGACAGGAACAACAGAACCGGCAGAAGAAGTTTCATAACGAAAAACATTAGTATTTTCGTTAACAACAGCCATTAATTCAGTGCCTTCAAAAGAGCCAATCTTTTCCGGAATCTCAAAAACAATAACCGTGTCATAAACTTCTTTGGCTATACCGCCAACAACATAAATTTTGCCAGAGAGCTCAGCAGGAAGAGAAGCGGATCCAGAGCCGAAAGGCCAAAGATTATTAGCATATAAATAATAACCGCCACTTAAAATAATAAGAGCGACTAAAACTAAAATAAAATCTTTTTTCTCCATATTAGTTTCATTATAACACTAATAGAAAATATGTGGCTTGTGGAAAAGTATTGATTTGCGAGTAGTTGCGTGATACAATTCATTTGTAAGTTAAAAGCTTACCTGATTTTGATCAAAATCCGCTGAAAAGCGGATTTTTGAATTCTATCTTTTCATATTCAATCTATATTCAAAATCTTCAATAAATAAGATATCTGAAATAATACCTTTTTCTTTTGCGTCAAATATTTCTCTACCTATATGACCTCTGGCGCCAAAAACAAAACATTCTTTTTTGTATTCTTCTTTTAAATATTTTAAAGAGTAAACCAAATCACCATCTCCAGAAAACATAATGATAGTATCATAATTATTTCTTTCCTTTATGAGATCAACCGACATTTCAACATCCAAATCACACTTTTTTTCAAACCCAAATTTATTGTTTTGATTACGAATATATTTTACTTTTTTAGTAAGCACCTCTAAATTATTCATGTTGGCTTTTCTTAAAATAGCTTCCGACCAAAGACTGAGCGTAGAAGATTTTTCTTTATCTCCATAATCAGACCCATAATAAAATCTTCTTAAAGACTTTTTTCCCAAGGAAAAATTTTTTATCAGAATACTTAGTTGTTTTATTCCTATTTTCCAACCAAGACTTAATTCCCATTTTACGACATTTCCATAGTCAATAATCACCAATGTTCTCTCACGTTTACTTTCAAAACTTTCCAAAAAAGATTTTATTTGATGTTTATCCATAAAACCCACAGGAAGAAGCTAAAAAGTTTAAAAATCAGAACAAGTAGTTGATGCCCATGGATTTTTTCACTTCATAGAGAGTTTCGCTCGCCACCTGCTTCCCCTTTTCCGTGCCTTCTCTAATTATTTTATCAATTTTTTTATGATCGTTTTCAAATTCTTTCCGGCGACGGCGAATGGGATCTAAAAATTTATCAAGCTCTTCAACTAGAAATCTTTTTACTTCCACATCGCCGACTTTGCCGGCGTGATATCTTTTTTTAAGTTCTTTAATTTCATCTTTTTTGTCGCTGAATAAGTCAAGATAAGAAAAAACAGGGTTGCCTTCCACACGGCCCGGGTCAGTCGGATGAATACGATTCGGGTCGGTATACATATGCATCACTTTTCTTTCAAGCTCGTCATAAGAATCACAAAGGAAAATGGCATTACCTAAAGATTTACTCATTTTTTCTTTGCCATCCGTGCCGACAAGACGAGGGCTCTTAGAAATAACCGCTTTAGGGAGAACAAGAGTTTCGCCATAAAGACGATTGAATTTACGGACAATTTCGCGAGTGAGTTCAAGCATCGGAAGCTGATCTTCGCCAACTGGAACAAGGTTAGCCTGAAAAGCGGTGATGTCGGCGGCTTGAGAAATAGGGTAAGCCAAAAAGCCGACTGGAATTTCCTTACCAAAATTCTTTTGTTTTATTTCGGTTTTAACCGTTGGATTTTGGAGAAGACGGCCGAAGTGGACAAGATTCAAATAAAAGACGGTGAGTTCGGCGATTTCGGGAATTTGAGATTGAACAACAATCGTGACAAGGCGAGGGTCGAGACCAACCGAGAGATAATCGAGAGCGACAGCGCGGACATTAGAGCTGACTTTTTCCGGAGTTTTAAAATTATCGGTTAAGGCCTGAACATCGGCAATTAAAATAAACTCTTCGGTTTCTTTTTGAAGTTTGACTCTCTCTTCAAGAGAGCCGACATAATGGCCCAAATGGAGAGGGCCAGTGGGGCGGTCGCCGGTTAAAATACGTTTCTTCGCCATAGGGATAGTATAAAACGGAAGAAGATAAAAGCAAAATTAGGAAAAGAAAGAAAAAAGCGGGGATAATTCCGCTTTTATAATGATTTTTAATCTTTTGAGTGTTTGATTATTGTTTCAATTAAAGAATCAACATTCTTTAAAACAAGTGAATCCTTTTTGATTTTAGAAATTATCTTTTTATGTTCGGGATAAATCATAGTCTTTTCATTAAAGACTTTAATCCAAGACGGAGAGTTTTGAATTAAAGAATTAAATATTTCCGAAATGCGCCAAACATAAAAATTAAATTCCGACTTCTTATATTTGGGATATTTTTTATAGAAATATTCGTAAAAAATAAAGTGGAGAAGTTCATGAGCGATAACAACATTAAGATATTCTTTATTTTTAAACTCCGCCGGGATTTGAAAAGTTTTGTCTTCTAAAAATCTTGGGAACATTCCCCAGATTGTCGAGAAAGCGATATATTTTCCTTTAGGCCATTTGAAATTGCCGAATAAGCTTTTAATTAAAGTAAAAAAATATTTTTCTTTTTTACGCCAATTCGATTCAAAAAGCTTAAAATTATTTTTATAGGAGGATTCGTTTTTTTTATATGTTTCTTTTATATATTTATCAATATCGGCAAAATCAGGAGTTTCCTTTTTCTCTATAAACTTCTTAAGAAAAGGGTGATTTTTATAAACAGCCCATTTTAAGTTTCGGCCATGGTCAAAACTGGCTTCATTTATAAAAGCTCTGATTGATTCAATGTCTTTTTTATAAGTAACCTTAAATTTTATTTTAGAAGTCATAAAGTTTTTTATTATTATACAACAAAAATAAAACTCTATAGCTTTATGATCGTGGTTTTGACTTAACGCTTTAGCTTATAAAAATTCTTTAATTTAACGCTTTAATTTGCTATTTTAAAACAGCAAAACTAATATTAAACAATAATGAAAAAAGAAGAGTTGAGCGCGGAAAAAATAAACAATCTGGTTATAAAACCTGAGAAATGGATTAAAAAGAAATATAAAATTCCTTACGTTATCAAACTTTTTTCCGAAAGACAGAAATTATATATAATCGGTGTCAGTCACAACGATTTCAGGAATAGACAAATAACAACTATCGAGAGGCTATTTAAAGATTTTTTAAGAAATGGAAATAAAAATTCAGTGTTAGCGACCGAATTAAAAATTCCTCAAGGAGAAAAATTCAATTCTAAAATGGAAGCTCTTAAAAAATATGGAGAATTTGGACTGGCAGCTTTCTTATCGAAAGAAAAAGGATTATCTCGTAAATGTTTTGAACCAAACATGAAAGAAATTTTCGATAATGTTAAAAAAATGGGTTATGGGAAAATGGATATCGTCCTATGGTCTTTTTTTAATGCTATAAATTTTAGATGGTCTCAAGAAAAAAGCGGTGAAAATAAGGAAATGCTCAAAAAAACAATTATTCGCCTTGATAAATTAATCGGCATAAATAAAATCAAAAATAAAAAAAATATACTGAAAAATATCGAAAAAAATTATTTCAATTACTTTTCCAAGAGAACGGATAAGATTTTAGGGTGGAAATTACCGCAAACTTTTAATACATTAATTGACATTAAGAGTGAAATAAGAAAAAAAATAAAAACAGCACAAGATCCCTTTTTTCTACAAACAGAAATCAATAGAATAGGTTCAGCAGTGAATTGGAACAGGGACATCTTAATGGCTAAAAAAATAATGAGAATCTTAAATTCCGGAAAAAGCGTGTTTGCTGTTTGCGGAGCCAACCACACAGTAGCTCAAGAGCCATTAATGAAAAAGTTTTTTAATTTAATGAAATAACAATGAAATTAAACATAAAATTATCTAAAATAGCCAATTTTTTCTTCTTTTTATCCAATCTGACAGAGTGGCATTTTTCTTGCCGAAAAGATTATAACGAGGTTTGGTTAAAAAATCATCCTCTTTCAAATGAGGAAAAAGAAAGTTTAGAAAAATTAAGAAATATTTTAAAAAAGCATGGAATTAGAAATAATCAGGAGAAAATAACATACTTAGGCAGGTTCTTTTACTTATATAATAATAAAGAATGCTGGAAAAAATTATCTTATGAGGTTAATAGCAGAGATTTTGAAGAAATTAAAAAGACCTTCAGTTTATTTAAAAAAAGATTTGAATTAATCTGGAAGGAATATAAAGACGATAGAATAAAAATATTCAGAAAAGAAATTTCAAACAAGAGAGTCAAAAGTCTCTTTAAAGACTTGTCTTTTTTCTTTAATAATAATCAAAAGGATAATATAAATGTCGTATTATTAATTTCTCCATTAGAAAAAGAAGCGACTGCTAGCGGGTCTTCGAATACAGGAAATAATTCCGTTACTTTCGAGTATCCCAAACTTGAGTTAAACTCTTGGCAAATAAAACATGCTATAGGAGTTTTAGCTCACGAAATAGCTCACTTATTCTTTGACCAGAGATATATTAAATATTTAAAAAATGCAGTTATTGAAGAATTTTCCGATAAAAAATTATCCAATCATTTTGATTTAAAATCTATAATAGAAGAATCAGTAGTAAGCAGCTTCGCGCCTACCGGATATTTGGTTCAAAAATATTTTAATTTCTCAATCGGCTCGTTATTTTTTAACGATCTAGATAAATTATTAAATGTAGAAGATGTTAAAAAACTCCGCGTCTTGATTGTAAAATACGCAGTATGGCAATTAATGCCTATAAATATGTATTATTTAAAAAATAAAAAAATTATAGATGAAAAATATATATTTAAGACAGCTAAAATAATAAAAGAAATTTTAAAATGAAATTCCACAACCGTAAGGCCGTGAAGTTTTATTTTAATTTTTTTGCGCTGGGAGTTTTCCGTCAATATTAAGTTTGAAATGTTTTGCCAACATAACGCCAAGATTGGTTATTATTTCCGCTTTTTGTTTCCATTCCGAAGATGTGTGAAATTTAATCACTAAAGCGTAAAGCGCGGGTATTCTTTTTTTTAAATCATTCAAACGTTTTTTAGGCAATGGCAACCAGATACGAGACAAGGCATAAAAATAGCGAACCATTTCGGAAACCGCTTGAGAAAATAATAAGTAAGCGGGGTTATTATCAGCAACACAATCTTCAACATCTTCTAGATAGGTTGAAATATCATAACCAATCCATTGGCGTTCTATTTTTCCAACCGGCTGCGGACCTTTTTTCCAAATATTTTTTGCCCGTTTTACAATCAATGCCAAAT
Source organism: Minisyncoccota bacterium (assembly GCA_028709185.1). GTDB lineage: Bacteria > Patescibacteriota > Minisyncoccia > UBA6257 > XYB1-36-10 > JAQVXM01. The sequence continues at coordinate 8,082 of JAQVXM010000007.1, forward strand.
CTTGCTTTGGATTATCTTTTAAAATAATGCCTGAAGCCAACATATTTGTAGTCGCGCCAATACGCACCAAAGGATCAGTTCTTAAAAACTCATCCAGTTCTTGTTTGGGATGGCAAAAAATTTCCACTAATTCGCCATTTATTTCCCATGTTTTGCGATATTCTTTTTGGCCGTCTGAAAGCAAAATAATAAAATCCCAATCAGAATTCAAAGAAAATATGCCTGTCGCTCGCGAGCCAGTAAATAAAATTCCTTGCGCTTCTTTAATTTTTTGCAATGCTTTAGTTATGACATCAGGAATAGTTTGTGTTTGATTTTGTTTTTTAAACATAAATTTAACTAGAAGTATACTCTTTTTTTGGAAAAAAATCTTATTAAAAAAGAGATTATAAAATAAAAGGATTAAATTAGATCTAAATTCATCAGACCTGACGTCGGAAGAATGGCAGAATTAGGAGCGGTTTTCCAGAGCATGAGAGAGAGTTTCTTCGTCGGCAAATTCTATTTCACCGCCAGTCGGAATTCCCCTCCCGAGACGGGTGATTTTTTTCGCCAAACCGGAAAGTTCTTTTTCAAGCATGGAAGCATTAAAGTCTCCGAAAGAAGTGGGGCTCAAGGCAAGAATTATTTCTTCCAGTTTTCCGGAAGAAGAATTTTTCACACGATTTTTGAAAATTTCAATTCTCCTTCTTTCTTCGTTACCCAAGACGCCATTTTTTTTCAAGTCGCCCAAGACGAGATAGCGTCCTTTGAATTTGCCTGTTTTTTCAAGAGAAAGAAGGTCTGTTTCTTTTTCGACAAGAGCGATAATATTTCCCAAACGTGAAGTATCGGAACAAATTTCGCAAAAATTTTCAGAAGACGAATTGTTTTCGTGAATAAAAAAACAAGATTCGCAAACTTTGGTTTCTCCGAGAGAACGGATCGCTTCCGAAAGGTGCCCGGAAAATTCCCGTCCGGAGCGAGACAAAAAAAAGGCAAGACGAATAGCCTGGCGAGGACCGATGCCGGGAAGAGAAGCCAAGCGATCCACCGCTTCTTTTATTTTTTTAGATAATATCATCGCTATTACCGGAAGTGTGAATTTTATCAATACTTCTGAAACTTGCTTTTTCCTGATCAAATTTCAGTTTAGCAACACCTAAGGGACCGTTTCGGTGTTTGGCGACAATAATATCGGCCGTGCCTTGTTCGGATTCTTCAACTTCCTGTTTGTCACGATCTTTTCTATAAATAAACATAACAATGTCGGCATCCTGTTCAATAGAACCGGAATCACGAAGATCGGAAAGGCGAGGAATGCGAGTGTCGCGCTGTTCGACATTTCGAGAAAGCTGGGCCAAAGCCAAAACCGGAACAGAAAGTTCACGAGCCAGAGATTTTAAACCGCGAGAAACTTCAGAAATTTGTTGAACAATGTTATCGGATTTAGTGCGAGGCATAATAAGTTGCAGATAATCAATAACAACCAAACCAAGACCATGTTCCATTTGAAGACGGCGCGCCATAGCGCGAATCTGGAGGAGATTAGGCGAAGGAGTATCGTCGATAAAAATAGCGGAATCAGAAAGTTTATCCAAAGATTGCTGAATCATTTGAAACTCCAAATCGTCGGAAATACGGCCAGTTCTGAGACGCCAGAGCGGAACGCCTGATTCGGCGGAAATAAAACGGTCAACAACCTGATCGCGAGACATTTCAAGAGAAAAAACACCAACAGGAATTTTAGACTGGAAGGCGGCGTTTCTGGCAATATCAAGAGCAAGAGAAGTTTTTCCCATAGAAGGACGAGCACCGAGAATAATAAGATCTGATTTCTGAAATCCGGAAAGAAGATTATCCAACTCGCCAAATCCGGAGGGAATACCGCGAAGAGAACTTCCTTCTCCCTGATGCAGTTTTTCGATGCGTTCGTAAGCCGCCCGCAATTCGTCTTTAATGTGAACAAATTTTTGAAGTGAAGAAAAATTGGAAAGATTGATGACTTTTCTTTCAATTTCGTCTATCAAATCTTCCACTTCTTCAGAATAATCGAAAGCTTTTTCTCCGATATAAGAAGAAAGAGCAATTAAATCCCTTAATATTTTTTTCTCCTTAATAATACCGGCGAAGTGTTCAACATTAGCCGAAGTCGCCACGCCCTCAACAAGGTCGGAAAGAAAAACAGCGCCGCCGATTTTTTTCAGTTCATCTTTTTCTTTGAAAAAATTAGAAAGAGTGATGATGTCGATGGGACTATTTTTACGGTAAAGCTCAAGAATACCTTTAAAAACCTTTTCATGATTCGGATCATAGAAATCAGAAGAATCAACAAGATCAGCGATCTTATGAATAGAGTTTTTATCAATTAAAACAGCGCCCAAAACCTGTCTTTCGGCATCAAGATTTTGCGGCGGAATTTTAACTTCTTTCCTGTCTTTATCCATGAATTTCCAAATTATTAAAAACAATAACAGAACCGGAAGCCGTATCGTCTATTTTATAACCCATTTTTTCAAGTTTGTCGCGAAGAGCGTCGGCTTCAGAAAAATTACGAATAGTGCGAAACACTTCCCTTTCTTCAGCCATCTCCTTAATTTTTTTCGGTAAAGATTTTTCCAAAAAGAAAGAAAAACCAAAAACAGAAAGAAGATTGGAAATAAAAGAGTGGGCGAAGAGAGCTTCTTTTTTATTCAAGTTATCAAGAGATTTAAGGAAGTTGGCAAATTGAAAAATTTCCGAAACAACCTCCGGAGTATTGAAATCGTTTTCCATGGCCGCTTTAACTTTTTTATCGAAAGCAGAAACGGCTTTTTTAACTTTGGAAGAAATTTCTCCGCTTCCTGATTTGGTTTTTAAGGAAGAAAAGAGAAGTTTGAGCGATAACATCGCATTCACAGCTTGAGAAATCATTTCCTCTTTATAATCGAAAGGAGAGCCGTAATGGCGAGAAAAAACAAGCCAACGAAGAACATCCGGATGCCAGCGCTTAAGAAAATCGGGAACGGTTATAAAATTATGCAAACTTTTTGACATCTTTTCTCCATTAACAAGAAGAAAACCAATATGAATCCAAAAATCAACAAAAGGTTTTTTTCCGGAGAGAGATTCCGCTTGAGCTATTTCAGCTTCATGATGAGGAAATTTTAAATCCATTCCCCCGCCATGAAGACTGTAATTTAAACCAAAATATTTTTCAGAAATTGCAGTATCCTCTATGTGCCATCCCGGACGTCCCGCTCCCCAAGGGGAAGGCCAAGAAGGTTCGTAAGAAAATTTTTTCTTTTTCCAAAGAGCAAAATCAAAAACATCGTGTTTTTCCGGATCGGATTCTACACGATAACCGGAACGTAATTCTTCCAGATTCTGACGGGAAAGCTTACCATAATCCTTAAATTTTTTGACGCTAAAATAAACTCCACTTCCCGTTTCGTAAGCATAACCTTTTTCTATGAGCCGATAAATCTGATTTTTTATTTCTTTGATAGAAGCGCTGGCTTTAACATATTTATCAACAGAAGAAATATTAAGCTTCTTGCAAGTCTTTAAATAAACATCAGAAAACTCGGCAGAAATTTTTGCAGCAGTGGTTTTTTTTTCTTTTGCCCGCTCAATTATTTTATCGTCAACGTCAGTAATGTTTTGAAGATAAAAAACTTTTATATTTAAAGAACGAAGATAGCGAACGATAATATCAAAAGGCAAATAGGCGCGAGCGTGTCCAAGATGGACATTGTCATAAACAGTAGGACCGCAGACAAAAAGCTTTAAAGGACCGTTTTTCGGAATAGAAAGAATCTTTTTTTTGCCAGACAGAGAATCAAAGATTTTAATAGCCATAACTTATTATTTACCCGAATTATAACAAGATAAAGAAAACGGGGCAAAATATTGCCAAAAGAATAAAAATGTTATATTTTTTAAAAAGAACATGAAAGGAGGTGATAAAAGTGTTCGCAATAATTGAAGTTAAAAATGGGGAATTTGAAGAAAGAACAATCGAATCAAGATTTATCCTTACTGAAGAAGCAGAAGTAAATAACAACAAAGAATTAGCTGCCATAATTGAGACAGGAAGCGGAGAAATATCTTTTTTAGCGGAAAAATTAAAGAAAAAGAAATTTTTTTTCTTTTTTCCGTTTAAAAATGATTTTGGCAGCTGTATGTTTTTTCAGCCGGAAAATTTTGAAAACGCAGAAGGAGGGTTTAAAAGAGGATGCCAAAATATATCTTCTTTAATCATCTTTCCGAAGAAAACAAGGTTGGGAATCTTTTTCGGAGAAGGGAGAGTAGAGGAATTAGTCATCTTAGAGGCGAGGGAAAAAATATCCCTGTTGGGATAAAAAATCACCTTAAGTGAAAAGCCTCACATATTTATGTGAGGCTTTTTTATTATTTTATTTTAACTTCAGTGAAATTCTGGCGATGGCCTTTCTTTTTACGATATCGAGTTTTGGAATGATAGCGGAAAACAATCACTTTTTTAGCTCGAGCCTGATTTTCAATCAAAGCAGAAACAGAAACTCCGGAAAGATAGGGTCGGCCGATTTTAACTTCGTTTTTATCGATAATAGCCAAAACTTTATCAAAAACAACCTCCTCCCCCGCTTTTCCTTCAAGCTTCTCTATTTTTATTTTTTCTTCAGGAGAAACAAGATATTGTTTCCCACCGGTTTCAATAATATAAAACATAATTTCAGTTGACGCTTATAATAACACCAACTTCTACCAAAATCAAGACAGAGACAAAAAAAGAAAGAAATCCTAAAAAAAGAGAAAAAAGACGAAGGCGATTATAAAAAACGCGGGCAAGAAAGAGATTAAGAAGGGAAATAAAAAAGGAGGAAAAACAAAAGATAAGAAGAGAGGGAAATCCGCCAAAATTGGCAATACCATGCCCGGAATTGAAGCGAAGAATAAGAGAAGTTTCGGGATCAAGATTAAAAAAATTACTGAAAGAAAAAAAGACAGCGGTAAAAAAGAGGACAAAACTAGCAAAAAAAGAAGAAATTATAAATTTATCTTTCCACATTTTATTTTTTAAGAATACCAGCGGCATCTTCCGGGCTAACAACAGTTATTTCAATACCGGAGCCGATTTCCATTCCGGCAGAAACAGAAAACTTAGGAACGATGTCAAAATGCCAGTGATAGAAGCCAAATTCATTTTGATTTTTAAAAGGAGCGGAATGAAGATAAAAATTATAATCAGGATCATTCAATGTTTTTTCCAAACGAGAAAGAGAAAATTGAAGGGCTTCAACAACAGAACTTAAGACAGAGGCGGGAGTTTCTTCAAAAGAGGAAAAATGATTCTTAGGGAAAACACGAATATCAAAAGGTTCTTTAGAAGCAAAACGAGTAAAAGCGATGGCGCCTTTATTTTCAAAAACAATTCTTTTTTTCTCTTTTTGTTCAAGATCTATAACGGAACAATAAGCGCAATGTCCGGTTTTTTTAAAAAATTTTTCAGAACCGGAAAAAGAATGACGAGCGGTTTCCGGAATAAGAGGTAAAGCAATCAATTGATAGTGCGGATGAAAAATAGAAGCACCAGCGGAAGATCCCCAATTATGGAAAAGAAGACCATAAGCGGTCTTTTTATCTTTTTTGTAGAATTTGAATCTTTCGGCGGCAGCCATAAAGACATTCAACGCTTCGTCTTTTTTGAGTTTTGAAAAATTAGCGGTGTGGCTTTTAGTAACAATCAAATCATGGTAACCGTAAGCAGGACAAGAAAAATAAAGAGCGTCTTTCATTTCTGATTCATTTTTTTCAAGAGAAGAAAGGAGAGCGGGAAATTTATTTTCAAAAATTTGAGTTTTCCAATGTTTTAAATCAGGCCAAACATAAGAAGGCGCGGGATTGCCGGATTTTAACGGATTTTCAAAAGGGCAAACAGATTTCGGAGTCGGCATTCTTTTTTCTTTTCTTTTTTTAATCAAATCGCCCGGTTTTTTATTACGGTTAGAGGCGATAATAACCCAGTCGCCCGTGACAAGATCCTGACGAAGTTCGGGGGTATTAGAAAAATTATCCATAATAGAGAAATAATAACACAAGAAGACAGAAGTTTGAAAATTGAGACAAATTGATAAAAAAATAGGGAAAATATAAAATATTAGCAGGAGTTTTTGAGAAAAAAGGAGAAAGAAAATGATAGTAAGAATAAAAAATTACGACAATCAAGAAGCAGCAAAAAAAGCATTAGAAAAAGGAGAATGCGAGTTTGTATTTATTTCTTTTTTTAACGAAGGAAAGACGGATACTCAAATTCTATGCAGAGAAAAGATGGCAAAAAAATTAAAGAAAAGGTTAGGAGAAAAAACAAACGAACAGATTTCAGAAATAGTTTCATTTCTTTTTTCAGGAGTAAATTCAAATCAAGCAAAAAATTTTTTAGTAGACATGTTTATTCGTTTGAGATTTTAACCGCTTTAAGTTTTAGAGCGGTTTTTTATTCGGCTGTTTTCTGATTAAGACGATTAGTATAATACCAGTAGAGAATTTCCTTACCTATCGGAACAGCATTTAAGCTTCCCTCACGAGCATCTTCAACCAAGATTAAAATGGCTATTTCCGGATTTTCAGCCGGAGCGTAAGCCACAAAGAAAGCGTTTGTTTTTTTCTTATTTTCCACTTGAGCGCTTCCGGTTTTAGCAGCAACTTCAAAAGGTAAATCATTAAGGATATTAGCGGTGCCATAAGATTTAGAAACCGTATCCTCCATACCTTTTTGAACCATAGAAATTTCTTTTTTTAAATAAGAAAGATCCAGAAGAATTTTTTTATCTTCGCTTTTTAAAAAATGCGGAACGTAAGAAATGCCATCATTTGCAATAACTGAAATATAATTTAAAAGTTCAAGCGGAGTAACAGCCAGATCACCCTGACCAATAGTAACATTATAAGTGTCGCCAACCCGCCAAGGTTCACCAATTCTTTCCTCTCTTTCATCAGGGTCCGGAATGACGCCAACTTTTTCTCCGGGAAGATCGATGCCGGTTTTTTCCGCCAAACCGAAAGTTTTCCACCATTTAATAAGACGAGAGATACCAAGTCCTTCAAAATCTCCAAAACCGCCGCCGACATAATAATAATAAACATTGCTAGAACGAGCCAAAGAGGAGTAAAGATCAACCCAACCCTGAGGCTTCCAATCAACAAAACGAGAAGGAGATTCCGGATGATAAGGATTAGGAACATCAAGATAGCCGGGAGAATAAAAAACTTTTTCCGGAGTGACAACATTTTCATTTAAAGCAGCAATAGCGACAAGAGGCTTAATTGTAGATCCCGGATTATAAACACCGGAAACAAATCTATTAAATAAAGGTCGATTCAAAGAATTTAAAAGTTTAGTTCTTGATTCAGAATTCGCATCAGAGATAAAAATATTACTATCAAAGTAGGGAAAAGAAAGAGCGGCAAGAATTTCTCCGTTTCTAGGATCAAAAGCCAAACCAACACCGGAATCACGACCGAGAGCATCAAGATGAGTAAGCATGCGGCGGAAGAAAAAATTTTGAAATTCGGAATCAATAGTGAGCGTCAAAGCTTCACCGGGAACAGGGTTATTAACTTTCTTTTTTTCAATAACATCACCCTTAGCGTCTCGATAATCAATAATAGTTCCTTTTTGGCCAGTTAGTTTTTTATCATAGAAAAGTTCCAGACCAATCTTTCCGATTTCATCACCAAAATCAAGATAATTGTTTTTTTGAAGTTCTTCCAAATTAGCCTCTCCGGTATAACCCAAAACATGACCAAAAGCGGCACCATTTAAATAATGACGACGATAATCATCAACAACAGAAACAGACTCAAGTTTAAAGCTTTTAACAGTTAAAGCTTCATCAAGAGAAATATTTTTAGCGACTATAAGTTCGGCATTTTTTTCAAGATCAAGAGAAAAAAGTTTTTCTTTTACTTTAGAAGGTTCAAAACTGCTAATAGATTCGGAAAGTTTAGAGATAGTTTCTTCTTGAATTTCCGGATTTTTAAAAAAAGGAATAAGATTCAAAACAACAGAAAAAGTCGGTTCGTTTTCTACAAGAGGATTGCCAAAACGATCAAAAATAAGACCTCTTGGCGCAGGAGTTTTTATTTCTCGATTAACATTAGAAACAGCTCTTTTTTGATAAAAGCCACCTTTTACAACATTAATAAAGAAAATCCGACTAGAAACAATCAAAATCAAAACAAAAACAAGAAAAGAAACCAAATTAAAAACACTTCGATCAATCGGTTTTTCCATAGACCCAAAACGACGATGACCAACAGTGTCAGCTACAATTTCATCAAAAGCAAAGGATTTGTCTTTTCTTTTAAACATTGTTTTGAAAAAAATTTTTTAAGAAAAAAAAGAAAAACCAACCAATAATAAAATTAAGAATCGCTTCAAGAGCAACAATAAGAGGAGCAGAAAATAAGAAGGAGGGATTAATAAAAATGTAAAAAATAAAAGTGGAAACAACGAGGGAAAAAAGAAAACCTAAAGAAGATTCAAAAGAAATAAAATATCCGGAAAGATAAACAAGCAGAAGAAGAACGGAAAAAGAGAAAAGTTCCCGAGGAAAAGACGGAAGCCAAGACAGAGCCAAAAGAGAAAAAAGAGAAATAAGAAAAAATTCAAAAAAACTTCTTTTCAGGGAAAGAAAAGAAATGAGAAAAATAAGAATAAGATTAGGCTTAACACCAAGAAAACCAAAAAAATTAATATTCATCAAAAAAGCGGAGAAAATAAGGAGAAAAAGAAAAAACAAGTCAAGAAAAAAAATTTTCATAAAATTATTTTTTAATGACGGTTACTTTACGCAAATCATTGAGATTATAAGGAATTTCGACCAACACTTCAAAAAAAGGACTGCTTTCATCGCTTTTAATGCGACCAACCCGACCGATAACAAGTTCGGAAGAAATGATTTCCGGATCAGCCGATACTATAATATCGCCGACTTCTATTTTTTCTTTTTTACTCAAGAGGACAACTTTAGGTTCCGAACCGGCTTGAAAAAGACCCCGAGAAAGATTTTTACCAACATAAACAGGAAATTCCCAATTTGGATCAAAAACAGTTTTAAAAACAGAATAACAATTTAAAGATTCGGAGATTTTTCCAAGAAGAGTTTTTTCAAAAACAACAAGGTCATCCGAAAAAATTCCGTCATCTTTCCCTAAGTTTAAAGTAAGAGAACTTTTATCGCTAAAGGGATAGCTAACAAAAACAGTCGCCAATTTTCCTTGAGGAGCGTTTTCAGAAGAAAGAGAATCGGATAAATTTTCTTTTAAATTATCCAGCTCTAAGCGAAGAGAAAGATTTTCCTGCTCAAGAGAAAATATTTTTTCGTTTTCTTTTTCACCGAAAAAAGCGATTTTCAGTTTAAAAAAAAATTGTTGCCAGCGACCATGCTTATAAAAACAACGAAGACAAAAACAATAACAAAGATTTTAAAAATTTTTCCTTTTTTTTCCATTTTTTAAAGAGTGATATCTTTCTGACGAAGAGGATTGTCTAAAATATAACTTAATTTTTCATAATTTTCAACAACAGAACCAATGCCACGAATAGCGCAAGTTAAAGGCTCATCAACAACAAAAGTAGAAATACTGGTTTCTTTTTCTATAAGTTCCGCCATGCCGCGAAGAAGAGCGCTGCCTCCGGAAATATAAATCCCCTGTTTTAACATATCACCAACAAGTTCAGGCGGAGCAGATTCAATTATTTCACGAACGGATTCAACAATAATTTTAATCGGTTTCAAGATGGCGGAACGAGCATGAGTGCCGCGGATAATTACTTCGCGAGGCAAACCGGAAGAAATATCCCGGCCACGAACATTCATTTCTAATTTTTCTCCACCAGCGATAACTCCGGCAATATTTATTTTTATATCTTCAGCCGTAGCCTCTCCGATAATAAGTTTAAATTCATCTTTAATAAATTTGGAAATTTCCTGATTGAGTTCATCTCCGGCAATTTTCAGACTTTTAGAAATAACAATTCCTCCCATGGAAATGATAGCAATTTCAGTTAAACCGCCTCCAATATCGACAATAAGATTAGAAGTCGGATCTTCAATAGGAAGATTAGCACCTAAAGCGGCAGCGATAGGTTCTTCAATAAGGTGAGCGTGACCGCCACCGGCACCGATAACAACATCCTCCACTGATTTTCTTTCAACTTCAGTAAGATTGCTCGGAATACCAATAACAACTTTTTGAAAATTAAGCAGATTGGAATTAGTAACTTTACGCAAAAGAATTTTAAGCATTTCCTGAGTCATTTCAAAATCGGAAATAACACCGCTTTTTAAAGGATGAATAACGTCAATATGCAAAGGAGTACGGCCAAGCATTTTTTTAGCTTCTTCGCCAACTGAAAGAATTTGTCCCGATTTAGAATTAACAGCAGCAATAGAAGGTTCATTAACAACAATTCCCCTGCCCTTCGCATAAACTAAAATATTCGAGGTACCAAGATCAATGCCTATATCTTTGCCAAAAAATTTAAAAGGATTAAACAAATCGATTAGAAGTTAAAAGTTTATAAAGTCAAAAACAAAAAACAGTCGACTAAAAAATAAATCTCCATTATTGAGAAATCCGGGAGTTGACTTAATAAAGCAATCCTCAATTAAACAATAACAGGGCAAGCAAATTATAGTCCACGAGTAAACAAAAATTCAAATTTAAAGGGAAAAAAGAGAAAAAGTAAAAGATGTCAAATAGAAGAGCTTAAAAGAGAAATAACTTTTCCAATGCTTAGAAGTTCAGTTCTGTCTTCTTCTCTTTTCTTTACCTCGATTTTATCGCCAGTTTTAGGGCTTACCACCAGACGATAAGGAAGACCAAGAAGATCGGCGTCAGCAAATTTTTCTCCAGCAGAAAGATCACGATCATCAAAAAGAATTTCAACACCGGAAGATTTTAAATTTTTGTAAATTGAAATAGAATCAGTTTCACCAAGAGAAAGAAGATGAGCCGGAAAAGGAGCAACAGATGACGGCCAGATAATGCCTTTTTCATCGTAATGAGTTTCTACGATTGTTCCCATAAGGCGACCTAAGCCGATACCATAACAACCCATAAGAATTTCTTTTTCTTTTCCGCCTTCTCCTTTTACGGAAAAATCAAAAGCATCGGAGAATTTATTTTTAAGTTTAAAAATATTTCCCACTTCGACAGATTTTTCTTCACGAAAATCAGAAGCGCCGCATTTCAGACAATTAGGAGTTTCTTCTTTTATTTCTTTATTAACGGCAACACCGCATTTTTTACAAATATAAATAGTGTCTTCACCAGCTTCCGATATAGTTTGAAATTCATGCGAGTATTTTGAAAAAGAACCACCAGAAGCAAAGGTGAGATGAGTGATATCACCAAGTCCGACCGTCTGAAAAATTTTTTCATAAGCAGAAACAACCTTTTCATAAAAAGAATCGAGATCTGATTCTAAAAGATGAAAAGAATAAAGATCTTTCATCATAAATTCGCGAGTTCGTAAAATTCCAGATTTAGAACGAAGCTCCATGCGAAATTTATTTTGAAACTGAAAAACAGATTTCGGCAAATCACGATAAGAATCAATAATTTTTTTAGCGAGAGGCGTGACAATCTCTTCATGAGTCGGATTAAGAGAAAATTCGCGACCGGAAGAATCTGCTATTTTATAAAGATCATCCATAGAATTCCAACGTCCCGTTTTTTCCCAATTTTCTTTCGGAGCGAGAGTAGGCATAAAAATTTCCGAAGCACCAAGATTTTCCATTTCACGACGAATAATATTTTCAATATTTTTTAAAACTTTCAATCCGAGAGGAAGGATGGTGTAAACACCGGACATTAATTTATCGATAAAACCGGCGCGAATCAAAAGCTTAGCGTTAACGCTAATTTCCTCACTTGGAGCTTCTCTTAAAGTTTTAGAAAATAATTCCGTTTGAAGCATAATAGCTATAATATACTAACTTTTTTAAAAGCAGGCAAACACCGATTAAATACTAAAATAAATTACTAATATCGCGGATAGAGACAAGAACCATAAGAAGAATTAAGAGAGAAAATCCGACAGCGTTAGACAAAATTTCAAATTTAGCCGGCAAGGGCGAACCTTTTATTTTTTCCGCCAAAAGAAAAATGAGACGACCACCGTCAAGCGCGGGAAAAGGAAGAATGTTTAAGACAGCAAGATTCAAG
>JAQVXM010000052.1 GCA_028709185.1 Minisyncoccota bacterium
TAGGTTCTCAAATACTTACTTTTTTTATCGCCGGGGTTGGAAAGGCATCTGTATTGATCCATTGCCGGGTACCGCAAAGCTTTTCGCGGAATGGCGACCAAGGGATACTGCGATTGAATTAGGAGTGTCCGAAACTGGATCGCGACTCAAATATTATATGTTCAATGAGCCCGCATTAAATACCTTTGATCCCATAGTGGCTAAGGAACGAAATGGGTTGAGACAGTACAAAGTCATCGACGAAAAACAAATCGAAACAAAGCCTTTGTCAGCGATCCTTGATACCTATATGCCTGCTGATCAAAGGATAGACATTCTTTCTGTCGATGTTGAAGGCATAGATCTCCAAGTGCTTCGATCTAATGACTGGAATAAATATAGACCCAAGTATATTGTTGCTGAGTGTTTGGAGACTGACCTCATCATGTTGCTCAACGACCCCATCGTTTCCTTCCTCGATACGGCCGGATATCGTGCTTATGGAAAGACAGTGAATAGTGTTATTTTCACTGAGCGAAACTGCTGATGCTAATTACCCCCGTTGTCTATATAATTTTTAACCGTCCCCGCCATACACGAGAAACTTTTTCTGCAATTCGTGCACAACAACCGGCCAAGTTGTTCATTATCGCTGACGGTCCACGGCCAGGATATCCAGATGATGCGCAAAAATGTCGAGATGTTAGGGAAATAGTACGGCAAATTGACTGGCCGTGCGAAGTGTATCGGAACTATGCTGAACAAAACATGGGCCTGAAACTCCGTGTCAGCAGCGGGCTGGATTGGGTGTTCAACCAAGTTGATCGTGCAATTGTGCTTGAGGATGATTGCCTACCGCATCCGGATTTTTACAATTTTTGTGAAGTGTTGCTGGAACGATATGAAACAGACGACCGTGTGTGGGTGATTACAGGAAATAACTTTCAAAACGGCAGGAAACGGGGGAAAGCGTCCTATTATTTCTCCAAATATAATCATGTTTGGGGATGGGCGACCTGGCGGCGTGCATGGTTACAGAATAACTTGAGCCTTACTTTTTGGCCTCAATGGAAGGAGAGTAAAGAATGGGTTCATTTATTGCCCAATAAGGTGGAAAGAAATTACTGGTCCAATATTTTTGATAAAACATATCAAAACGAGATAAATACATGGGATTATCCCTGGACAGCAAGCCTCTGGTATCATGGAGGGCTGACGGCGACCCCCAACGTAAACCTGGTAGCAAATATCGGTTTTGGGCCTGACGCAACGCACACAGTTGCTACATGCAACCAAGAAGGCCAACAGGTTTATCCTTTGAAAACAATAACTCATCCTCAAGAGATACGTCAGGATACAAAAGCAGATCGGTATGCTTTCGATCATCATTTTGGCGGTATGGAACATAGGCTGCCTAATCGCCTATTGAGATTGCCAAGGAGAGTTGCCGGTAAAATTTTCAGGATGCTCAAATAGAAGTGGAATCAGTCGCATTCGGGGGCAGGTTTTTATAAACACAGATTGCAATTGCATCGCTTGCCAAAGGTAATTTGTGAAAATCAAACAAGAAAATATGTCACAGGCAGAGCGAGACTATTTTGAAGCCGTTCTTAATAATGGCGAGGCCCCGGATTTGGAGGGTATGTGGAAACTTCTGGATGCGGCATGGGATGAGTGCGGCTGCCGACAGGATGTTATGGACGAGCGAGTTGATGCGTTTTATAAGCACCCCGTATGGTTGCTTAACGGTTTGTTTATTGAGCAGCACGCCGAATCCCTCAATAATCGCCGGGTTTTTACCGAGTACGTGGCGGGTCTCAAGCCTAAGCGTGTTGCCGATTTCGGTGGCGGTTACGGCACTCTCGCAAGAATGATTAGGTTACGTTGCCCGGATGCGGAAGTCAATATCATCGAACCCCATCCACACCCTGCGGCTGTAAAGTTAGCCGAGCGAACAGCTAATGTTAAGTATTTATCTGATTTCTGTGGAGAATATGACGTTCTTATCGCTACGGATGTTTTCGAGCATGTGCCGGATCCTCTGAAAGTGATTGAAAGAACGGCAGCGCATCTTAGTCTCCGTGGAGAGTATGTCATTGCCAATTGCTTTTGGCCGGTAATCCGCTGTCATCTGCAATCGACTTTTCATTTTCGGTACACCTGGGATGTCGCTCTGGCGTCAATGAATTTGCGACCAGGGAAAGTGGTGGCTTACGGTCGAGCTTATAAGCGGGGCGGCCCTGTTTTCGCTGAAGCGGCACGCGGCATCGAGCGCCGGTCAAGACGATGGTTTGGTGTTATTGAAAGAATTCCGGATCGCTTTCGCGGACATCTGCTAAATATACTTTTCCGGTAGAAATGTAATGAAGATTTTGCATGTTTCAACGGATGACTCTGGCGGCGGTGCCGCCCGCGCTTCCTATCGCATTCATCGTGCGCTTGTACACTACGGTATTGACAGCCGTATGTGTGTTTTGCACCGTGGAACCACTGATCCACGGGTTACAGTTGCTAAACATCTTCCTATTGCTTCTCGTATTTTGCATAAATTTTATCTGCATTGGCTCGATTATACCCGGCGTGGCTGGTATACTGAAAACCTGGTTCTTCATAGCTTTGGCCAGATCGGTGCCCGGCTGGTGGAAGAATTAAACGCCGGTGATGCCGATGTGCTGAATCTGCACTGGATATCGAATATACTCTCAGTGACTGATATTGGGAAATTGAAAAAGCCGATTGTCTGGACGCTGCACGATATGTGGGCTTTTTGTGGAGGCGAGCATTATGTTCCCGATGTTGCTGAAGCGCGTTTTCGAAAGGGCTATCGGATTGACAACAGGCCCCGGGGAGAACACGGGCCGGATTTGAACCGTCGGACTTGGGAAGCCAAACGCCGTGCATGGGTGCGCCAACGCTTTGTGATTGTAAGTCCCAGTCAGTGGCTTGCAAAATGCGCACGGCAAAGCATACTGTTTTCAGACGCCGCAGTACATGTCATCCCGAATCCTTTATGTGCCAGAGCCACCTGGCGGCCGATTCCGCGGGATACGGCGCGAATCGCGCTGGGTTTGCCGATCAATAAGAAGCTCATTTTGGTAGGTGCGGTTGGAGGCATGAAGGATCCTCGTAAAGGGGGGGAGTTATTACGTGATGCGGCTGCAAAATTGAAGCTGAAGCATGCTGGTAATGTTGAAATGGTTGTCTTTGGCCAAGACCAACCGGAAGAAAGTAACATGTGGCCATGTCCGTTGCATTGGCTGGGCAGAGTAGATGACGACCGTGTTCTTGTATTGGCGTATTCGGCGGCAGATCTAATGGTTGTTTCCTCACTGCAGGATAATTTGCCAAATACTGCTGTTGAAGCACAGGCTTGTGGAACGCCTGTTGTGGCTTTTGACATTGGCGGGTTACCGGACATAGTCGTTCATCGAGAGACGGGTTGGTTGGCTAAACCTTTTGATACCGATGATCTTGCCGATGGAATCGTGTGGATCCTTGAAAACGACATGCGCCGCGGAGCTCTTTCTGCGGCGGCACGCAAGCAGGCTGTCGAGCGTTTTGCTGAACGGGTGATCGCAGCTGAATACAGCTCTCTGTATGATAATATATTGAGCAACTCCTAACGAGCACCTTGAATACTCAGTATCGATTCAGCATTGTTTAACAGGTTCGCCAATAAGGATAGTAGTGTTTTTTATGCGCTGCCCGACATTGAATGAACTCCCGCCACCACCACCCGGGAAAAAGGGCTGGCCCTGGACCGCGGAATCGACGCAACTACCCGACACAATGGCGGATGGATTGCCATGGCCCAAGATCAGTATTATAACGCCGAGCCTCAATCAAGGCCAATTTATTGAGGAAACCATCCGTTCCGTGCTCCTGCAGGGTTATCCAAACCTCGAGTATCTCATCATCGATGGAGGCTCAACCGATGAGTCAATACAAATAATTAAAAAATATCAGAAATGGTTGTCTTATTGGATTAGCGAACCCGATAACGGACAAGCAAATGCCATTAATAAAGGTTTTAAAAAGGCTTCTGGAGATATTGTGGCGTGGTTGAATTCAGATGATTACTACGAAAAAAAGTCATTAATGCATATTGCCAGGGAATTTAATGACAGTCATTATGGTTTCGTTTATGGTGACACCAGAATTGTTGATGAATTCGGCCATACGCTCTCCTTCTTCTTAGCAAGAGAATTTTCATATAAGGATGAATTGTTCCATAATCATGTCCCACAGCAATCTTGCTTTTGGAGGCGATCTGTTTTTGCGGACTCAGGTTACCTCGACGAATCATATCATTTCACCATGGATTATGATTTTTGGATTAGGTGTGGTTTGAAAGAGAAATTTAAGTATGTGCCCATTCTTTTGGCGAATTCGAGATGGCACCGTGATGCTAAATCTGCAACCCAATCTATCAAGTTTGGTCAGGAGTCTCTGAAGATATTCCAATCTCTATTTGCCTCGAATGCCCTTCCAAATCATTTAATGCGATATAAAAATCGTATAATGCAAAATAAATATGAGAGGTTGGCCAAAGATTATCTTGCGTCTAATCTAAAAAGAGAAGCACGGTACCATTTCATAAAGGCTATATGTGCTAATCCTTTGCGAATTCAGAACTTAACCCTGTTTCTCTATTTTTTGGACACCCTACTCTCGACAAATTATGGATATTCATTGCAATCACTCCGAAAAAAATGCGGTTTGTAAGCCGAGCCAATATCCTCATGCCTCTGAGGTTTAAACACATCATTTCAAGTTAATTCACAGTTTCCCATTTCTAATTCATATACTAAGAAGGATGTGATGAAAATTGCTTATGTTACCACATATAATGCTCG
>JAQVXM010000053.1 GCA_028709185.1 Minisyncoccota bacterium
AAGGAAACAGGGAAAGAGAGAAGCGGAGGTGGAGATATTACCCGGAATTTCCGACGGGCAAATCATAAAAATCGCCAGTTTGGGAGAAGCGGGAGAAAAAGGAACAGAGGCGGGAGATTTGTATGTCAAAATAAAAATAAAAAAGCATCCGATTTTTGAAAGAAGGGGGGATGATCTCGCAATAAAAATGAAAGTGGGATTTTTAGATATATTACTCGGAAGGAAAATAAAAGTAGAAACTATTTCCGGAAAAAACGTTTCGATAGAAATACCGGAAGGATTTGATTTGAAAAGTGAAGTTGTGGTTCCGGGAGAAGGGATGCCAAGATTTGGAAGTTTTGGAGCGGGAAATTTAATAGTTAATTTGGATGTTTTTACGCCTAAAAAGATTTCCAAAAAAGCAAAAGAGATGCTGGAGAAATTAAGAGAAGAGATGGAGGAGTAGAAAAATTATTATTGATAGATTAATTAGTTTTTAAAAAAGTTCCTAAAAGAACAACAGCTAAAAAAAACAGGGCTAATCGCCAATCGTTTTTTGAAGTTGCTTTTTGTTTTGATTCAAACTTTGCGAAAGGAAAGAGAGTGAAAAAATCTGTCTAGTGTCGTCTGTCTTGCTTCTGTTCCGCTAAGCGGTACTGCCTTGCAGAAAAATTATCTTTTCCTTTGCGGTTGGGGAAAATTCTAAAATAGTCTAAAATAAAAACATATGAGAAGCCCAGAGGGAAAATTCAATATGCCACCTACGCCGGAACAAGCCACACAAAAACCAGAGGAAGAAAAAGAGCCGAAATTAGAGGAGGCGGAAGAGCCACAGCAAACGATTGAACAAATCAAACAAGCTTTGTTCGATCCTCGTTTTATTTCTGAAACTTATGATAAAGAGGGGAGAAAGAAAACGGCTCAAGAAGTTAGACAGCGCAGAACTGAATTCCAATCTCTCCGTGAAAATATCGCTGGGCGAGAAGATATTATCGCTCAAATCGAACAACAGACAAAAACATTGCGCGCTTTGCAAGCAGAGAAACTTCTTGCGTTAGAACAAAGAACGGAAAACGTATTGGTGCGCTTGAAAGGCTTTCTTAAAGTTGGTGATAAGACTGCGAGCGAACTGGAAGCAGAAGTTAGTTCATTGACTTTAGAGTTAGAAACGCTGTCTGTTCAAGCTGAAGAAGTAAAAACAGAATTAGCAATGTTTAAAGAAACACAGGAATGGATTCCCGATCCTGAAAAACTTCTTGAGGCATATTACGAGAAAATGGAAACCTTTCCGCTTACAAATGAGGAAAAGCAGGAGTTGCTAAAGCCGGAAATACTCGCTGAACTTTCAATGGATGAGTACATTGCCTTGTGGCGGAGATTAAATCCCTATTTTCTTTCGCATGTTACGAGACAAGGTTTTCGAGACCATAATGCAATGATTTATCACTCCGCTGGACTTCAAGAATTTCATAACGGTCTTGTTGGTGTGTTAGAAGATGATAAAACACTTCGCCCGCCTATGGCGGTGAGGGACGGATTGCGAGCGAGAGACGAAGCGAGCGTGAGACGATTTCTTGAATCCCATGTTTTAAAAGCAGAAACCGAAGAAGAAGCGAAGAAAAGATTAAGCGCGCAGCTAAATTTTACATGGGCATCAGCACCACGTTATCCTGATAAAACCGCCGTTCATTTTGCGGCGCAAATTGTGGCTGATGGCTACTACGGTGGCGAATCAAACAATGAAGCGTTTTTCCTGTATCCTTCGGATGTTTTGGCTTCGCAACATCATTTTGCTTTTAACGGCTGGGAGAAAGATTTTACCGAGCCTCAAAGTGAGACGAAATGGAACGATGTGTTTGTTTGGCCTTCGAGCCTAGATAATCCGGGAATTTCTGTTGACGCAGGTGTAGTTTTTTTGCCAGAAAATACTCCAGTTGATCCGGAGACAGGTTCAAAATACGCCTCTGAAGTTAGGACAGTTGAAGGCGAAGAAAAAAAGGTAATGGTTGAGGATGAAAAACTAGTTTCCGCTTTTATTGAGTGGGCCGAAAACTTAAACGAACAATCTCCGGCAATTCGGGCGTTTAGAGAATATGATGAACTAAAAAATGATAGTTGGGCAAGCCGACAAGATGGTGAGAGAATTTGTTTTGATGTGTTCAGAAAAGAAATTATGCAACTCGGTTTTTCTGAAGAAGCGGCAATAGAAATAACAAAAAGTTTATTTAGTAGCGTGGACGGTATTTATCAGTTTCAATATGACGGGAAAATAGCTTTCGCGGACTCAAAAAAAGATGCCGCACTTAAAAAGTTGAGGGCGGCAAGTGCAAATTGGAAAAGAGCAGAAAATACAATAACAGCAAAAGAGTATTGGGAGAGATATTTTGCCCAACACCCGGAACAAAAGCCAAAGCACATTGTTTTTTATAACGGAGACCCAACATCTGCAATTCACGAATTTCAACAAAAATATGGAATTGGACAAGCCGATACATCTGCGACAGAAGGTCAGTTGTTAGGTTTCGATGATAAACATGTATCGGACATGAGCAAAGACCCCAAAACTTGGGCTGGTTATGAAGAGCTTGTCGAAATGGGGAATAAAATTATAACAGAGCATTATCACCTTAAAAGTGATTGATTTTTCTCAACCGCATTTTGGCGAGAGGACAAAAAGTGGAAAGGGGAGGGAAACTTTTTGTCCGCGAGCGGCATCATCGGCGTTTAGGAATTTTTGCTAAAATAGTTTCTAACGTGGTTGTAAAGCCATATCACTAAAAAGTAGTGCCCTCAGTAGGATTTGAACCTACGACCATCTCCTTAAAAGGGAGCTGCTCTACCAACTGAGCTATGAGGGCGACTGAAATAAATTTTTAACTAACAGGTTTATTTTACTTATTTTCCATATTTTTTCAAGAAAGGGGAAAAAAACAGCGGTTTTTAGAAATATAAAATTTGCTTAAAAACATATTCAGTAATTGATTTTTGTTTATTTTTGTTTAAAATATTTTGCAGTTGTTTTGCAGCTTATAAAAAAGGAGAAAAAAAATGAACGAAGTGCCGAAATTCATGTGCGAGGGATCGAAAGGACCGCATGTTATTTTAGTTCAATCATTTTTATGCGGAGTCGGTTGCGGCGGAAAATTTCTTCTTGATGGTTATCAGGAAGAAGAGACAGTCCGGGCTATTTCTCTTTGGCAGGATGGAGAATCGATTAAAATTGACGGGAATTTTGGTCCGGAAAGTCGTAAAAAAGCGAAAGAAAGATATGGTTTTGATTTTGAATCAGCTTGTCAAATCGTGAGAGGAGTCACATGTTTTATTCAACCGAATGGCGAAAAGATTCTTTGGTCTCCTCAGGTGTGAGGGAAAAGGGGGTTTGCCTTTTTAAGGCAAACCCCCTATTAAAATTAAATTCAAAAATAAATTTGATTTTCGAATAGAGATTTTGTATAGTGAAGACCAATCATGAATAAAGGAAAAGGAATTTTTATTTTAATTTTGGTTTTAGCGGCGACAATTCTATCGCTTTTTTTTGTTTATCCTATTTTTCCTTTTGAAAAATTTTCAAATAATTTCAGACCGTGGAAATTGGGTCTCGATCTAGTCGGAGGAAGCCATCTTATATATGAAGTGGATATGACTAACGTTGAAGATGCCGATAAGGATTTAGTGATGGCCGGGTTGCGCGATGTGATTGAAAAGAGAGTGAATATTTTCGGAGTTTCAGAACCGCAAGTGTTTTCGGCGAAAGAAGGAGAAAAACACAGATTGGTGGTGGATTTAGCCGGAATAACGGAAGTTAGCGAGGCGATTAAGCAAATCGGATTAACGCCTCTTTTGGATTTCAGAGAAGTGGATGCGACTGATCCGGAGAATCCGGTTTTTAAAACAACAGGGCTAACAGGAAGATTTATCGAAGGGGCGCAGTTATCGTATGATCAAACAACCGGAGAGCCGCTTGTGCTTTTGAATTTTAATGATGAGGGAGGAAAAATGTTTGAAGAAATTACAGGAAAGAATGTGGGAAAACCTCTGGCGGTTTTTTTAGACGATCCTAATTTTACCAATGATTCCAGAAAGTTAATTTCCGCACCAACAGTGCTTCAGAAGATTACCGGCGGAGAGGCGCAAGTGACAGGAATGAATCTTTCCGAAGCCAAGAGTTTAGTTGAAAGATTTAACGCGGGAGCGTTGCCGGCACCGATAAAATTAGTAAATCAACAGACGGTAAGCGCAAGTTTGGGGGTGGATTCACTTAAAAAAGCTTTAGCGGCAGGAGTTGTAGGGACATTAGCGATTATGGTTTTTATGATTCTTTATTATGGAACTTTGGGAATTTTTTCTTCGGCAGCTCTTATTATTTATACGATTTTAGCTATGGCTATTTTTAAGGCGGTGCCGGTAACTATGACTTTATCTGGAATAGCCGGATTTATACTGTCAATCGGAATGGCTGTTGACGCAAATGTTTTAATTTTTGAAAGAACTAAAGAAGAAATAAAAAGAGGACTTAATAAAAAAGCGG
>JAQVXM010000054.1 GCA_028709185.1 Minisyncoccota bacterium
CGGAGTAAAACAGTTCCCATTTTGGCAAAAAAGATTTCCCATAACCACTCTCCTTTTTAATGTTCTAATAACCTAAAAGGTTAATTTCCTAATTATATTCTTTTATTGATTTTTGTCAAATTTAAATAAACTAACCTTATGAATCTTATATTCGGCTTACAAAAAATTACCTTCGCTTTATACTGTTTATTTTTTTATAACTATTAAATGTGTCTAAAAAATATTTTTTCTACGGGATAAACTATTAATGCTGTGCCCGAGGTGGGAGTCGAACCCACACCTCTTACGAGACACGATTTTGAGTCGTGCGCGTATACCAGTTCCGCCACTCGGGCATATTTTGTTTTATCTTTTTCTAACTGCTATAATAAACAATAATTGTCCAAAAATCAAAATGGCTCGAGTTATTTCTGTTATTAATCAAAAAGGAGGAACTGGAAAAACAACTACTTCTGTTAATCTTGGCGCCTATCTTGCTGCTCTTGGTAAAAGAGTCTTGCTTGTTGATTTTGATCCGCAAGGCAATGCTTCTTCCGGTTTGGGTCATCGCCATAATTTAAACGAAGAAAGTATATATCACGGTATCGCCGGGCTTGTTTCTCCTGAAAAAATTCTTCGCGGCTCTCCTGTTATTAATCTTCATTATATTCCTGCTAATAATCATTTGGCGGGAGCTTTGGTTGAACTGGTTAATGTTCCGGAAAGGGAATATTTTTTAAGAAAATTTATTAACAATTTTCGCCACCGTTATGATTATATTTTAGTTGATCTTCCTCCAAGTCTGAGTTTATTGACTGTAAATGGCATGATAGCTTCCGATGAAGTTCTTATTCCTGTTCAAGCCGAATATTATAGTTTGGAAGGATTAAGCCAACTTCTTGAAACTGTTTACCTTATTCAAAATAATATGAGTCATCCTATAAAAATTTCTGGCGCGCTCATTACTATGTTCGATAAAAGGGAACGTTTGGCGCGCGAAGTCGCCAAAGAAATCCGTCGTCATTTTCGGCATCATGTTTTTGAAACTGAAATTCCTCGTTCAGTTTCTCTTGCGGAAGCCCCAAGTTTTGGTAAACCTGTTATTCTTTATCACCCCGACTCTCCCGGTGCTTTAGCTTATAAACGTCTTGCTAGAGAAGTCATCGACCAGGAACGCGCTTTTCCTGATATTCAGAAAGATTTTGGAAATTTTAATATTAAATTTTAATTATGCAAGGACTTGGACTTGGATCTTTAATACCTGACAATAATAAAAAAGAAGAAAATAAATCTTCTGAAAATTTTTCCTTAGGCAACAATCCGAACGCCAGTTTTGAAGAACCTAAAAAAGAATCTCCGGCTTTTCTTCCTGCCGAACCGGTTTCTCTCCCGTCATCTCCTGCACCGGTTGGAAATTTATCAGTCGCGGAACCTAAAGAAATTATTTCTTCACCTCCTTCTCCTGATTTTTCTCGAAAAGAAAAAGAACCGGAAGCTATCAGTCATATTTTTCATATCGAAGTTGAAAAAATTAAACCTAATCCTTATCAGCCTCGTCGCTTTTTTGATGAGGAAGCTCTAAAAGAGCTGGCTTCTTCCATTCGTGAATTTGGCGTTCTTCAACCCTTAGTCGTCACAAAAAATATCAAAGATACGCCGACTGGCGCCGAAGTTGAATATGAACTTATTGCCGGCGAACGTCGTCTTATGGCGTCTAAATTGGCCGGTTTGGAACGCGTGCCGGTTATTATAAAAAATTCCACTCCTAAAAAAGAAAAATTGGAACTTGCTATTATTGAAAACCTTCAGCGTGAAAATTTGAATCCGATTGAATCGGCCCGCGCTTTTTCTAAGCTTCAAGATGAATATGGCATGACTCAGCGTGAAATAGCTGCCCGTCTCGGTAAAAGTCGGGAAGTAGTTGCTAACTCCATGCGTCTTCTTTCTCTCCCGACTTATATTCAAGAAGCGGTTAGTCAGGGAAAAATAGGGGAGTCTCAAGCCCGCCTTCTTTTGTCTGTTTCTAACCTCGATAATCAGCAAAGAATTTTTGAAGATTTATTGAAAAATAATTTAAGCGTTCGCGAACTCAAAAACCGCATTGTTTCCACTAATGCTCGCTTAAATGCCATTGATCGTTTTACTAACGTTGATCCGGAAATAAAATATCTGGAAGAAACCCTTTCTGAACTTCTTGGTACTAAAGTTAAAGTTGATAAAAACGGGGAAACCGGAAAAATAACCATCTCTTTCAGTTCTGCTGAAGAACTGAAAAATATTATCGATAAAGTTAAAAAAGACGACGAAGAACTTTAGATTTATTTTTTATTGTTTAGTATTTTTAAAATACAATTTTATAATTATTTATTAATTATTAAAATTTATTTTTTATCCCTTTCTTTTTGTTGAGCATATATTTTATGTGATCTTTAGCGCTCTGTGTTTTAACAAAGCCAAGCCAATCTTCTGATGGTTTTTTTCCTTTTTGTCTTAGAATTTCTACTATATCTCCGGAATTTAATTTTATGTTTAAGGGTGCTATTTTTCCGTTTACCTTTGCTCCGGAAGTTTCATGTCCAAGAAGGCTGTGCACTTTATAAGCAAAATCAATCGGTGTTGCCTGACTTGGTAAGTCTATTACTTTTCCTTTAGGTGTAATGACATAAATCCTCTCTTTAAAAAAATCTGATTTTATCGCGTTGATAAATCCGCTCGCGTCTTTAAAATTCTCTTTCCATTTCTGCATTTTTTTTATCCATTCGGTTTCTTTGGAAAATTCTTCCAAATTTTTAAATTTTTCACCGCTTATTTTTCCTTCTCTTTTATAAATCCAGTGCGCCGCGATTCCTTCTTCCGCTTCCTCATGCATTTCTCTCGTCCTTACTTGAAATTCTGTTATTATTCCGTCTAAGCAAAAAACCGTCGTGTGCAAACTTTTATATCCGTTCGGTTTTGGAGTGGCTATATAATCCTTTATTCTTCCCGGCACGGGCGGCCAAAGAGAATGGATTATTCCAAGCGCCGCGTAGCATTTTTCAACCGTTGGCACGATTATTCTGAAAGCGATTAAATCATATATGTTTTCAATATTCATCTCGTTCCGCTTTAGCTTCTTGTATAAACTGTAATATCTTTTGGCGCGAAAACTTATTTCAAATTCTCCGATCCCTCCGTTTTTTAAACCGTCTTCTATTATTGGTTTTACTTTTTCTAAATATTTTTCCCTCCTCCCGTAATATTTTTTTACAAGTTCCAGAATCATTTCGTAATTCCTTGGATCAATAAAAGGAAAAGCTAAATCTTCTAATTCTCCGGATAATTCTCTCATTCCTAATCGGTAGGCGAGCGGCGCGTATATTTCCGCTGTTTCCAAAGCTATTCTTTTTTGTTTTTGAGCCGGCAATGCTCCCAAAGTTTTCATATTGTGTAACCGGTCGGCTAATTTCACGAGTACTGTCCTGACATCGCTTGTTAAAGAAAGCATCATTTTTCGTAGTAATTCCGCTTGCGCTTCTTCGCCCCGATATTTCACTCTTCCTATTTTAGAGACGCCTAAAACTAATTCGGTTATTTTTTCCCCGAATTCTTTTTTAACTTCTTCTTCTGTTGTTTTTGTATCTTCTAAAACATCATGCAATAATCCTGCCGCTACGGTTTCTTCATCTAGTCCCCATTTTAAAAGTTGCGTGGCGGCTGCTACGAGATGATTGAAATACGGTTCTCCTGTTTTTCTTTTTTGTCCGGCGTGTTTTTTCTCAGCGAAAATATAGGCCTTGGCTACTATTCCTTCCGGTTTCTCTTTTATGAGTCCCTTTATCATTTCTTCTAATTTACCATTTTTTTATAAAATGGCAAAAATAAATATTTGACATATTAGTTATATTTTTATATAATATAAAAAGCAATTGAGTATATTACAAATAAAGGAGAATGATAATGGAAACATTGATCGCTACCGTCATGAATGCGCAAAAAAAGAAAGTTAAGTGGTTTGCGGAAAATGCCGTGGATCGCGCGATTGCCGAAGGTTTTCTCGACGAGGATAGTATCCGAAATCTCATCGAGAAAAGTGACGAATTCCAAACTCGCATCATGAACAACATTAAAGAGCTCTCGGTAAATAACCGATACGCCAACGAAGAAGTCCGTTCCAACTACACGTACCCGAAGGAGTACAAGGGGCCGAAGCCGATCGTCGACCAGGTCAAGGCAATCGCCAAGATCTTCGATCTCAATTCGGCGAGCGCGCTTGAGTATGCCAAGAACCTACCACAGTTGCCCGACGGCGCCGAAGGATGGTTCGCAATTCCCTCGGTGGACGCACTGGCGGCGAAGCACTTCCCCGAAGTGACTGACCCGGCCGAGAAGTACTGCCAGGCGGTAGAGCTCGTTCATAAGAAGATCGCCAACTCCCGGTCGTTCCACAACTACCAGGAGGGTCCGATTACG
>JAQVXM010000055.1 GCA_028709185.1 Minisyncoccota bacterium
CCGGAATTAAATAAAATAATTGATCTGTATGGAAACAATCCTCAAGATGAAGAAATTTTGTCTTTTCTTGAAAACTGGTGGAAGGACAAAGAATTAATAAAAGAAACAATAATAAAACAGCTTCAAGAATATTGGGATTCCATTGAAGAAATTTTTTTTAATAGGTTATCTGAAAAAATAGAAATAGAAGAAAATTTTTACGAAATAAAAAAAATTGATGGATTTTTAAGCATTAGATATGGAAGCGGCTTTAACTCTAAAGAAAATTGGTTTGCTGTTAGCGTTCAAAATGGTTCTCTTTCTAACGCAAGAGTGGCTATGCATGAAATAATGCATATCTTTTTTAATAAAGGATGGGTTGGATTTTGCAGAGAAGAATTAAAATTAAAAGAAAAAGAAATTTGGGATATTAGAGAGGCTATGACTGTTCTTTTAAACTCATGGTTTAAGAATCTGTTGATTAATCTTGATCTTGGCTATCCGGAACACACGGAATTAAGAAGAAAAATAATAAGAGAATGGTGGCCTGAAAATAAAGATTTCAAAAAAATAATAATTTTAGCTAGTCGGTATATGAAAGAAAATCAGGAAAAAAGTCCCGTTTGGAATAAATAATATAAGTAAAATCTTTCTTATAAAAAAAACAGGCGATGAAGATAAAATCTAGATCGCTTGTGTTAGTTCTTGAGCCTGTCGAAGCCTGCCTCTGCTCTGCTTTTGCCGCCTGTCTGCTCTGGTAGATATGGGACTTCTTCAGCCCTTCTAAGGAAGAAGCTATGCATATAATGAGCTAGCTATTTTGCTAATAAATCAGCAAGAGCTTCAGAAATAGGCATTTTAGTAATTTCTTCTATCCATCCGAATTGACCGTTAGGATTTATTTCTAAAAAAACATATTTGTCTTCCGGAGTAATAATCATGTCAATAGCTCCGAAATTAAGATTCCATTCTTTCATTAAAATTAAAATTTTTTCTTCCGCTTCTTTTGGTAAAAGATATGGTTCATGTTTTACGTTGTTAAAATCATATCTTCTCCAATCATGTTTTGTTTTCTCGCTATTTTGAGAATGAATGGCGCAAGAAAAAATTTTTTTACCCACGACTGTTATTCTTAGCTCAAGTTTTTTCTTTATATACTCTTGAGCGAAAATAGGGGAAATCGCGATACTTGTTCTTTTTTTTCTTATCTCTTCGGTTGTTACTAAGTTAGTAAAAACAAATAAATTTTCAACTTCCCCCTCTTTCACGAATACATTACTTTTAAGAAGTTTTATCGCAATACAACCTCCGTGGGATTCAGAAAAATAAATCAATTCATCCGGGTCATTTGTAATTATTGTGTCTGGAACGGAAATGCCGATTTTTTTAGCAGTCTTTAACTGATGGAGTTTATTATGTTCAAGAAGTTTGGATCCGAATAATGGCGGGTTTACGAATAAAGCATCCAAACTTGTCCATAAAGACCAGAGCATGGTCATTGATTCGTCTTGTATAAAATTTACGTAACCGCTATGGAAATTGTCTGGTAAGACTGGTTTTGTTGGCCTTCTATACCAAACGCTTTTAATGTCTTCTAATCGGACAACCTCATCTTCTTTTTTTATAAAACCGGAAATAGATAGACCGTTAATTTCAGTTTTTAAAAAAATTTTCATAGGAAAAAAATCAGTGTCAAAACGAAAAAACATTTCCTTTCTTTCGGCTAGAATTGATATAACCGAGTCAACACTTTCATCTGTTGAATTAGTAATGATTAGAATAGACTTGTCTCCTGTGCTCATTTTATTGTCTCCTTCTTTTCTTTTGAAATTTCTTTTGATATAATAAGATATAAAATATGAAAAGTCAAATAAAAAAAAATAAAACATCTGCCATGCCCAAAGAAATTCTTGAAGAATTGCGTCAGGCTTCTTCTTTTTCTTTCTCTCATAAAAGCTATGTTTCTGGAATAAAAATATTTGAAAAATATGAAAAAAAATACAATTTTCCAGTTGATCAGCTTTATAAATTGGGAATGTTATATGATCATTTGGCTATAATTGAAATAAAAGAAAAAAAAGAGTTAAGCGCGAATGAACAGCGGAAACTTTCTGATAAATATTTAAAACTGGCGGAAAATATTTATAAGCGAATTATTAAAAAATCTCCGAAATATCTTCATGCTTTTTACGGATTGGGACGAATAGCGAACGCTCGCGAAGAATATAAAAAAACTTTGCATTATTGGCAAAAGGCTTTTGATTTAATGCTTAAACAGCCGAAAAAAGAACGTGGAGCTTTAGCGATAGGCGGTGTTTATGAAAAAATGGGAAATTTAAAAAAAGCGGAAGAATGTTATAAAAAAGAAAGAATAAGCGTAAGAAAAGATGATTTCGGAACTATTTTTAATCTTTCCTTGTTTTATGAAAGGACTAATCAGATAAAAAAAGCGAAAAAAATTCTTCCGACTTTGGAAAAAATTTTCAATAAAGAATTTAAAAAAGATATTTATAGAGGATTGAATCTAAAAGCAAGTCCATGGATAAAATCAATTAAAGAACATATTATAAAAATTAAAAAAGCCCCTTCTGCTTAATCTAATTAAGAAGAAGAGGCTTTAATTTTTATGCATCGTCATTGGTGTAATCGCCTGAGTTGGTGCTTGCCGTATATTCCACATAAGTCTGGTTGCCTAAAACTTCCGGTGGCTGGGAAGATATTTTTTCAGCGAGACTTAGTGTAAAAGGAACAGGACTGCTTTCACTTAAATCTCTCGGTATTTCAATCGGCTTTTTCATCTTTTATCACCTCCTTTCTAAAGCCAGCTGTCTTCTGCGGAATCAGAAAAGTTTCCGCTGGAAGAATTTGTTAATCCAAGATAAGTTGTTTTATCTCCTTTTATAGGAGGAATATCTGGAGCTTCTAAAAAACCAAGAAGAAAGGGGGTGTTTTGGTCAGGATTTTTCGGAACAGATATGGGAATATTTAAAATAATTTTCTTCCTTTCTTTCATTTTTAACCTCCTTTTAAATTTGCTTTTTACAATATAATTCATTTATTCTCTAAAAGTCAATTTTCTATTGATAATAAATAACCAAAAAAAACAGGCGATGAAGATAAAATCTAGATCGCTTGTGTTAGTTCTTGAGCCTGTCGAAGCCTGCTCTGCCTGCCGTGGTAGGTAGAGCAGGCAGATGAAAGACGTGGCGGGGATACAGATTTTATTCCCTTTTCTTTTTTATTTTAAATTGTATTATTATGTTGCAACTATGAAAAGAAATATAAAAATATCGGGGTCTGTCAATCCCAAAAAATACACAATCTTAGTAACTGGTATTTTTGATAAAATAATGGCTAAGTTGGATTTTGCCTATAGCAAAGAAATTGAAATCATTTTTTATGACTCCAGAAAGAGTCTTGATAAAACGCTTGGTCGCTCTACTGAAAATTGGGAGGTAGCCTTTGCTTCAATGGGCAATAAAGAAAATAAGATAAACATTTTAAATCCCGAACGAATGGAAAAGTTTTCTTGCCATAAAAAAACCGAATTTGCCAGTATAATTACTCATGAATTAACCCATCTCGTGATTAATGATATTGCCAACGGTTCGGCTATTCCTGTTTGGTTAAGCGAGGGATTATCTAATTGGTTGTGTCAAAATAATGATTATCGTAAAAAAGAACTTTTTTATATTGAAACCGGTCTTTTAGAAAAAATAGGCACTCCTAAAGGTTGGGAAGAGTTGATAAATCAGAATGTGTATTCTTTATCTTATTTTCTTGTTGATTTTATAATAAATAGATTTACATTGGTAAAAATAAAAGAGCTAATTAATAATCTCGATAAGCATTACTATTTTCCGCGATTCCAAAAAATATTAAAATCTATTTTAGGAGTTTCTTCTGAGGAAATAGAGTTAGCTTTTGTAAAATATTTAATTTCACAAAACAATACTTAAACATCTCTTTCTTCTTTTATAAACACGTTATAATTTCTCCAAAAAAACAGGCGATGAAGATTTTATCTTCATCGCCTTTATTTGTGCTATTTCGCTTCTAGCTTTATCGGCTGGAATCGAACTTCAAGAAATACTGTTTCGGTATAGGCTAAAGATAAATTAAAAAACCCACTAAGAAATCTTAGTGGGTGTATTGCTTAGAAAATCTGTAAAAGCTTCAATTCCATAAGGATCAGGTCTTCTGGGATCATGACAGGAAATATATCTGTATTATTCTTAATACAGGAACAAGTTCCTAAAAAACCCATTTCTGTTATAATCTTTTAAAATGGCAAATTCTATTGGAAAGAAGGTGAATAAAGTGCTAAAGGCTCAAG
>JAQVXM010000056.1 GCA_028709185.1 Minisyncoccota bacterium
GGCATAAAAAACATTATAAGCGAGTTTTTGAAGCTTAGGTTTTCCCGCAAGTTTTGCGATAATTCGTGCTTCAACTGAGTGGTAAGAGGGTATGGAGAGCTTTTTCTGCTTCTCGATTCTTTCAACCTTTACTTCAATAGCGGCCTCTTCGCTTTTAAAGAATTCTTCAACGGGGTTTGTCTCGGTGTACCCTTCCTTTACTGCCCATTCAAAAAACTTTTTGAGAGAGAACATCTTTCTCTCCAAAGTTGAGGCTGATGAATTTTTTAATACATCATTTCGATATGTTCTGATATCGTTTGCGTTAACTTTGTTAATATGCATTGGGCAGGTCTCCTTTCTTGTCTATCCAAGCTAAAAAGCTTCTTGCATCGGCAGTGTAGTTCTTGATTGTGTTGGCCGACACCTTTTTGTCTTCCGTTAACGATTCTCTGAATGCTTCAACGATATCCTGGGTCTTTTTCTGCACTTTGCTTACAATACCAATCCCAACATTTTGAATTCCCTGCATAAAATTCTGGTCAATGAAACCTTCGGAATGTAGAAACCCGGAAAAATTTCTAAGTGACGAAAGACGCCTGTTGATTGTCTTAGTTTTTGTATTATTCTCGATCATATAGTTTTTGTATCCAACGAAGAAGTTGTTGTTAACGAAAGGAACAATCTCCATCACGCTTTCGGCAACAGAGCCAAATGATTTGATTTTCAGGTAGGCCCAGCCTAAAAAGTGGAAGATATCTGATTTGTAATTCTTAATCGATATCGGAGATTTTCCCTCGCTTTGAAGATTTCTCAAAAATTTTGTTACAGTTTCATCCTTAATTGTTCGCATAGTAATTTGTGGCTAGATTATACGGATTATATTTATTATACATTATTATAAAGGGGGATCGGGCTGTCAATAGTCTATTATTTAAAGTATAGAGACCGGGGATGCAAGATAGAGATAGAGAAACAATTTATGTTTTCACAAACTATATAACATAATTACCGCAACGAATTCACGCATAATATAGTTTTTACACGATAAATTAACCGTCCTATAAGTGAAAAAAATGCTTCTTTTTGCACAAAAATTTAGCTTCGATATCATTTTTGCGGAAATATGCGGGAAATAAATAATCCCCGAAATCGATTCGGGGAATGGTATCTGCTGGATTTTATCGAATTAATATATTATTACTATAGATTTACTTTAATACATCAGAATATAGCAT
The DNA here is from genome assembly GCA_028709185.1 of Minisyncoccota bacterium. Taxonomy (GTDB): domain Bacteria; phylum Patescibacteriota; class Minisyncoccia; order UBA6257; family XYB1-36-10; genus JAQVXM01. Next base: position 1,218 of record JAQVXM010000056.1, read on the forward strand.
TTTTAAAGATCCCGAAATTGCAAACAAGAATCGATTTGTCAACAATTATGGGTTATATAATTGGCACCTTATACTATTCAATTGCTAAAATAAATTAGAGGCATTTTGTGTCGAAGAATGGGAGTTTTTTATTTTGTATGAGCGAATATTGATTTTTTATTCCAAATATGACAGATTGTTTATATGAATCCTGACAATAATCAATATAATACTGTTAACACAGATGTTCAAGACACTCACAAAAAATCAAATTTGCCGGCAATCCTTTTAGTTATCTGTCTGGTGATTTTTCTATTACTTTCTCTTTATTTGCTTAACAAAAGAACCTCTTTTTTTGGTTTTGCCTCGAGTTTAATTGGTCAGGAGTCCGAACCCAATGCAGCGCTGGTTACACCGCCGACTACTACAACAATCAATAAAGAAACGTCCAATATAATAAATATTGAAACGAGTACGACTTCCACCACGACTCGTGTTTTGGTGCCAACAACTACTCCTATAAGCACTCCGGGGAGTGTAGTAATAGAGAATTCCTATATGTTTGCTTCTCCTTTGACAGCAGCTACAGGCAATGTGGAAAAAATCAGAGTAACTGTTTACGTTCTCGATGGTACCGGTGCGGGTATTTCCGGGAAAACGGTTAGTTTGACCGGTGTTAGCCTACTTGCGGTTTCTTCGGTCCAATCAATTACCGATGCTACAGGGAAAACAATGTTTGACGTTGCCGCAGGCACTTCGGGAAGCTATATTGTCGGTGCAAAGGTGGATGGCACTTCCTTATCTCAGACTGTTACCGTGACTTTCAACTAGGGTCTTTTTTGGTTTTTGATTTTTCTTTTTTAACAGAACAAAGATCAAAATTGCCAATATTAATACTTCAACAAATATAACAAAATATAAAAGTCTAGATCTTAATACTGCAGTTTCACTTGTCGACAGGTTGACAATTTGCGATTCGTTTACTGCTGTACCTTTTCTGTCATTGGTAGTGATAACTGTTGTTATCGAGTTTGTTGTTTTAACAATGGTTTCATAGATTCTGGTGATGAGATAATGTATGTTTGATTCAACTCTAAAGTTTAACGTCGTGCTTTTTGGAGAGATTGAACTTAGATAAGCAGTGGAGGCATAGACTTTCCATTTTGCGGTGTTGTTTGAAGGCAGATTAAATTGAAATTTACCCAAGCTATTAGAAGTTACTTCATATGTGGGGAGATAGTAAGCCAGTGCTTTCGGTACGAGAGAAATGCTGCGCCCGGCCTCTGCAAGATATATGCTTACTTTAGCATTGGGAATTGTGACCCCGTTTAAAGCTACTTGTGTCCTAATTGGAAAGATGTTTTGCTCAATGGAAATTATTGGCGATAAAATTACAGGTCCTACTTGGTAGACATAATTTCCTCCCGGTAGTGAAGGGAGACATGTCGGTTGTGTTGAGAGGCTACCAATATGGGCGACAAGACAAAGCTCAGGGTATGTACTTGTTCCACTTGAGGTATAAATTTTGCTGATATAAAAATAACCATTTGTTTCTGCCTTTCTTTCTTCCGAAATTCCGTTTCCGGTCAGAGAAACGGTAGAAGAGGCGGGTGCATATCCATAAACAACCATTTCTGCAGTTGTCCCAATCGTTGCAGAAACGGTGATTTCATCCGGGGTGAGACTTATATCGTCGGCTAGGATTTGCCCTTCTCTAAATCGATTAGGTAAAGTTAAAAAAGCGATTGAAATTACGGACAGTACTAAAACAAATTGCAGAAGTTTAAGTTTGGGTTTGATATAAGTAATGGTCATACACTAATAAAATTGTATGTTCTGAAACCACTGTTATCAAGTTTGTATTTATTTGGGGACTAGACCTTATTTGTTTTTTCTTCTTCCGGGAAAGAAGAAATGGGTGTGTTATTGATAGTCAATTCATCAATTTTGTCTTTGTAAGCTTCCTTGAGTTTTTCGAGTTCAGATTTTTCTTCAGAAAGTTCCTTCTCAAGTTTCTTTTGTTTTTTGCCGACCTTTTTGATGATTAGCATAATAATAATTATGATTATGGCAATGCCTAAGACGATAACGGTGGCAACTTTCCAGGGGAAGACCCAGAAGGGGACTGTAGCTACTAAAGTTTTTCCGCTTTCTCCGTAACTTGCATTAAGATTAGCGGTAAATTTGCCGATCATCCACTTGGTGCCAAGTTTGTTGGTAAAAATTCTTGAAGAACCGGGGAAGACATTAGTTTTTTCCAGATCCTGACCTGCCACAACCTTTCCAAACATGTTTTTAATTGTTATTTGCCCTTTGGGCGTAATGTGGTAATCGCCGGCGTTTTTAATTTCGGTGGTAATCGTAATGGGTCCGTATTCCAAAAAGCCCGGGGCACTGAATTTTGTAATACTGGCACCTTCCGAAATCGGACCGTTAACTTTTAGATATACGAGTCCGGCAATTCTGATTGCCACAGACGACACCTCTTCTTTTTTGGCCTCTGTGTTGGTTGATGTTGATGAAGGAAGGCTTGTTTCCGGTTCAAAAAACACCGCAAAATACTTGCCTCCGGGATTTGCGTTGTTTGGAATTTGAATTTTACCACTTACAATAACCATTCCGGTTCCTGGTATGGTTCCTTTTTCGGCATTCAGTGAAACCCAATCGGCTGCGGCATAGCGGTTTGACAGAGTAGTGGGCCCTTCCAAGAAACTGGGATTTCCTTCATTGTCGTCGACAATGAAATCTGCAACTTTGAATGAACCCGACACCGGCTCGGTTCCGGTATTGTAGAACCTGACTGCAAAATTAATAATTTTTCCCGGATCTGCTTCAAGTGTTTGTCTGGCCGGTGCGACTACAAGGGGAATAGTTGACTGAGCAGAGGCTTTATTAAATAACCCAATAAGCAAATAACCCAATAAGCAAATAAATGAGGCAATTGCAATTTGTAGATTTGTAGATTTGTAGATTTGTTTATTTGTTTTGTGCATGGGCAGTAATTAAAAACTAGAACGTTGCTGTT
>JAQVXM010000057.1 GCA_028709185.1 Minisyncoccota bacterium
TGTCGAAGAATCGGTTCGCTGGACTTCGTTTAAAAATTCCATAAATAATGATTTTTTATTGCCTTATAAAATCGAATTTTTAGATATTCCTCAAGACAAAATAGACCAATGGTATAAATTCATTTTTCAATATTTAAAAATGAAACCAACTCCCGGCTTAATTGAAGCAATGCTAATAAAGACTAACTTATGCGATGAGAAAACAGCGAAGTTAGTCGCGGAAGAAGTCAAAAATACATTATCAAAAACAGAAATAACGAATAAAATAAACGAAATATTTGTCAACTTTTCGTGGAATCATATTGCCAAATGCAAAGCTACGGAAAGGATAATATTTTAAATAATTATGAGATGTTGAATTTCATTCTTACCGGCTGAAACGCTTCCGCATAATTACAACTTATTTCAAACCCGCGATATTTTGATCGAGCTATAATGCCATCTATCCAATTAATTCCCCTATTAGTAAACTTCTTTATTTGTGATTCATGACATTTTAGAGCTTGAATTTTTTGTTCTTGGACATCAGATATATCAATATATATCTGCGGATAAAAAGAAGAAATCGCTGTTCTTCCAGACGGAAATATCGGCTCCCACATTAAAATTGAATTATGATAGCGCGCGGCTGATAAAACTGTTTTAGAAACATTAGCATGATCTTGATGCGTATCATTCGCCCAATGAGTAAAAATAATATCCGGATTCCAAAATGAAATAAGAGCATCTATTTTTTCTATAATCTCCACATTATAAGGAATAGATTTTTCAGGAAAATCGAGACATATAAGATTCTTATTAACAACTCCCAATTTAAGAGCTGCTTTCCGACTTTCTCTTAATGCCTGGGATTTTGTTCTTAGGATTTCTCCAGTGTGATGATAAAATTCACCATCACCAGCAACCACCATTAAAACACTAGAACCTTCTTTGATAGCTTTCGCAATAGTTCCACCACAATTAATTTCAATATCATCGAAATGAGCCCCGATAGCCATAATTTTTTTAATATTCATATTTCAAAATATTGATTATTATATTTGAAAATTTCCCTTTGAACTCTGTAAATTTCAGTTCCCCATTTTATTTTAATTTTAGATATAATTTTTATTACCTCTTTTTCCCTTCCCATGCAAAATAATACCATTAAAAGAGGAAAATTTAAGCCGACTCCTCTTGCCGCAATTGTAGTTGCCGATACGCGAGTATTTATTTCATAAATAAAAGGTCCAAATTCAGTATTTTTAAGTTGAATATTTATTGGACCAGAAAAGTTAAAAGATTTTATTATACGTCTAACATATTCAATAATATCATTATTGAAAATAATTTTTCCCCCAAGCGACATACCAGGCAATAAGCCGCTTCTTTTCATTGGTAATATAACCAAAGCTTCACCTTTATCACAAAAGCAATAAACAGAATAATCTTCTCCTTCAAGAAAATCCATAATAATTATTTTAGGAAAAGACTTTTTTGTTTTAAGATCAAAAATAATTTGATCAAGAGAAAGATAAATATTATCAGTCGGTTTTTGATCCATTAAAAGGCTGTATCTGTCATATTGAGACGCAAGAATCCGAAATCCTCTACTACCATGAGTCACTCTTGGTTTAAAAACAACTTTATTTTGAGAATAACCAAGAAGTTTAACCATTTTTTTGAGTTCGGCTATGTTTTTTGGCGAAAAGGCTTTTGGCACTGGAATTCCTTTTTTTAACAAATAACGATTTGTAAGCCATTTGTCATTACAAATTTTTAAAATATTTTGATTATTAAGATTGGCAATTTTAATTTTATTTTTTTCAAATATTTTGGAATTTTTCGTCAGAACAAGAGATTCTTCAAGAGTCAAAGGGAAAATACAATCTATTTTTTCTCTTTTTGATATTTTTAAAAGAGTTCGCAAAAAATCTTTTTTTTGAGAGGCTAACGGAACCTTATAGAAGGAATCAACAAAATAAGAGGCAGTATTATCATTTGTCACATCAACTCCGATAAGTTTGTGAGTAATTTCACGCAATGACAAGGCAGTGTTTATTCCAACAGGACTAAGACCGCTAGCAGTAAGGAGAATATTATATTTTCGCTTCATAGAATATAATTTTATATTATTACAATACTTCTTATTAAGGTCAAGTTTAATAAAAAACCACTTAATAAACGCAAAAAAGTAAAGGCCGGAGCGTATATTCTTATCCAAGCTTCGACCGATGCCGGAGAAAGTTCACCTCTCATTGTTCGCTTCCAACCGATAAGGTTAGAAGCGAAATAGCACAAATAAAGGCGATGAAGATTTTATCTTCATCGCCTGTTTTTTTTAGGGAAAAGAAAAAAGGGTATGTTTCCATACCCTTTTAAATTAGTTTTTTAGCCATTCTTCATAGGCTTCATAATTATTGACAGTTCTTAGAGCGCCGTTATTCTCAAACAGATACGTTTTTGAAGGATTAATCCGATCAAGAAAATAACGGTCATGAGTAACAACAATCAAAGTGCCGGAATAATCCTTTAACGCTCGTTCCAATTCACCCAAAGCTTCAATATCCAAGTGATTAGATGGCTCATCTAGAATCAAACAATTAGCTTGTTTAACTTTTAGAGCAGCCAATATCACTCGAGATCGTTGGCCGGGAGATAATTTAGAAAGAGGTTTTAAAACATCACTAGCTCCCACTCCAAATCGATTAAGAACTTTTCTAGCATCAGTGGCTTGAAGATTGGATATTTTTTGAAAATACAACAAAACCTTCTCATTAGTCAAAATTTCTTTTTGAGGCAAATAGCCTATAAGAAGATGACTGCCAACTTTAAGATTTCCAGAATCAATATCATCTTGCCCCATAAGCAATCGAAGCAGACTTGTTTTTCCTACTCCATTAGGACCTAAAATCACAATTCTCTCTCCATAATGGATTGAAAAATTGAGAGGTCCAATCACACCACAAGGAAGGCGCTTAACAATATCTTTAAGCTCAAAAACAATGTTTCCGCTACGTTTAGCAATTTCCAGAGAAAATTTCATCGGGAGCCGGTCTTTTGGTTTATTAACAGCAGTCAGTTCTTCCCGTCTTCTTTCCAACTGTTTAGCCGCAGAAGCCAAACCAGTTGACCAATCTCGTTTTCCTTTTCTTTGAAGCTTTTCATTGTCGGTTATTTTCCCTCCTTTCGAGGCCTTTTTAGCCCAAACTTTCTTCTCTCTAGCCGCATCTTCCAATCTAAGAGCAGTATCAAGATAGTCCTTATATTTTCCCCACTCCCGAGCAATGCGAGCTTCTTTTTTTGAAATGTAGTTTGTCCATCCTCCTTGATAGATATAAAGAGAATGAGTCCATTCATTGAGCTCAATAATTTTCCCGACAATATCATCGAGAAGTTTTCGGTCATGGGAAATAATAACAAAGGCTGACTCGCTCTTTTTGATAAACTTTTCCAGAAAGAGCAAACCTTTTAGATCAAGATTGTTAGTCGGTTCATCTAAAAGATAAATGTCTTTATCCGACAGAAGAAGTTTTACCAGATTAATTTTACTTTTTTCACCACCAGATAAAGTATTGACTTTTCGTTCAAGCAACGAGATTGATAAGCCGAGCAAATCAAACATAAATAAAATATCAGGATTAGAAGAAAGCGATTCTACAGAAATTTCTGAAAGAGAAACGATAAAATCTTGCACTGGCATATCCCCTTCTTCGTTAGATATCTCTTGTGATAAATATCCAATTCTGACAGAAGGAGATTTTTTTACAACTCCACGATCCGGTTCAATTATTCCGGCTAGAATTTTAAGCAGCGTTGTCTTGCCTGCTCCATTTGGACCAACTAATCCGATCCGCTCACCTTCCGATAAGGAAAATGAGCAATTTAACAAAACTTCTTTCTCGCTAAAAAAATGCGACACTTCTTGAGCCTTTAGCACTTTATTCACCTTCTTTCCAATAGAATTTGCCATTTTAAAGGATTATAACAGAAATGGGTTTTTAAGGAACTTGTTCCTGTATTAAGAATAATACAGATATATTTCCTGTCAAGATAAGCATTGACAGATTATTTTGTTAAAGATAATATTTATAAAGAATTAATGCTCTTTAAAAAATCTAAAGAAAGGAGGTATCCACAATGGAAACTGACGATCGGGTCTATC
>JAQVXM010000008.1 GCA_028709185.1 Minisyncoccota bacterium
TTCTGACATCTCCACTTTAAATGAAGCTTTGAGTCTTTATGTTACCAATGTTAGTTCGCCTGATTTGGACGCTGGTATTTCTAGCTGTTCTAATAAATGTTTTACTAATGCTTCTGGCGTCGCCGCTAATTGTGGCAGCCGGCATGCTGTTGCTCGAGTAACAACTATTGATTCTGATAGGACCGTTGACGGTACTGGTTGGGTTCCGGTGGATTTTACCGATATTCCCGGTGGCTCTCCTCTTGCTGTTCTTCCTATTGATCCAACAAATGACGCTACTTACTTTTACTCCTATGCTTGTGATAACACTAATATCACTTATGAACTTGATGTTGTCTTTGAAAGCACTAAGTATCTCACAACAGAGGATTATGACGCTAAAGACGGTGGAAGCTCGGCTACTACTTATGAAGTAGGTTCAGAACCAGGATTAGATATTTAATTTAATGGTTTCTTTCTATTTTTCTCTTTCTGTTCTCCTAATTTTATTTTTAGTTCAAATCTTTAAACGAGACGCTTCTTTCAGAGCGTCTCGTTTCTTTTTCTTTTTTTCTATTTTTTTTCTCCTTCTTTTAAGAATTTATCTCGTCTTTGCCCAATATAAAGTTTGGAAAACTAATCCTCTTACCGAAAAATTTCTTCCCCCTTTCAATAATTGGAGTTATCTTATTGAATTTTCTCTTACTCGTTTCTTTGCTCCTTTTTTTGTTTCTCTTGTGTCTTCTCTTCTTCTTGTTTTTCTTTTGAAAAAAATAAATAAAAAATCACAGGAAAGATTATTTTATCCGGAAGAACCTTTTCTTGCCGGATCTTCTCTCCTCCTCTCCGGCTATCCAGGACTTATTTTTTTCGTGATTTTTCTGTTTTTTTCTCAGCTTTTTATTTCTATTATTTTTTATTTGATTTTTAAATTGCGTCTTTCTTCCGAATTGAAAGAACCTCCCAGAATTCCTTTTCTGTTTTTATGGGTGCCGTCTGCTTTTTTTGTTATAATAATAAGTAATTGGCTTGAAGGAATGGAAATATGGAAACTGCTTCAATTCACCTCTTTTAATTTTTAAAATTTATGTCTCAAATTCCTGCTGAAAAACTAAAAGAATTTCTGATTCAGGATAAGCTTATCGGTTCTGAAGAATTCGATGCGCTTCTTTTAGAATCTATTCGTCTCGGACAAGATGTGGTTGATATTCTGATTTCTAAAAATATAATCTCTTCTAAATATTTTATCTCTCTTCTTTCTAGATATTTTGGCATTGAACACGCTGACATCAATATTGCTTCTCTTGATGAATCTCTCGTCCGTCTTTTGCCTGAAGACATAGCTAGATCTCGTCGCGCCGTGATTTTCAAAAAAAATGAAGACGGCTCTCTTGATGTGGCCATGGAAAATCCTAGCGATCTTGAAACGATTGAATTTCTTTCTAGTTTGTTAAAAACTTCTTTAAATCCGTTTCTCGCTACTTCTGATGATTTAAATCATATTTTTTCTGTCTATAGCCAAAAATTTACTAAAGATTTTAAGAAACTTATTGAAGAAAATATTCGTGCTTCTTTAGGGAGTAAATCTAAAGGATTGGAAGAAGCTGCTGCTGATGTTCCGATTGTCGCTCTTGTCGATAATGTTGTTTCTTATGCTTTTTCTCTTGGTTCTTCTGATATTCATTTTGAACCTCTCGAAAATTTTATTCTTATCCGTTTTCGCGTTGATGGTATCTTGAGAGAAATTGTCCAAATTCCGGTTGATGTTCTTCTTCCGATGGTAGCGAGAATCAAACTCCTTTCCAGTCTTAAACTTGATGAACATTCTAAGCCTCAGGATGGTCGTTTTCGCTATAAAATCGGTAAAGAGGTCATTGATGTCAGGGTTTCTATTATGCCGACTTTCCACGGTGAAAAAGCTGTTTTGCGTCTATTGCCTTCCACTCAAAAGCCAATGTCATTGGAAGAGCTTGGTATTGATGGAAGTTTAGTGCCTACGGTTAAAGAAAATATCAAAAAATCTTTTGGTATGATTATTGTTTGTGGTCCGACAGGTTCCGGTAAAACTACCACGCTTTATTCGATTCTAAATATGTTGAATACTCCTGAAGTTAACATTGTCACCGTTGAAGATCCTATTGAATATGAAATAAAATATGTCAACCAAACTCAAATTAATGCAAAAGCCGGCATTACTTTTGCTAATGGTCTTCGTTCCATTCTTCGTCAGGATCCTAATATTATTTTAGTCGGTGAAATTCGCGACGAAGAAACTGCCGATATTTCCGTAAACGCGGCCTTGACTGGTCACCTTCTTCTTTCTTCTTTGCATACGAATGACGCTACGACTGCTATTCCTCGTCTTCTTGATATGAAAATTCCTCCTTTTTTGGTTTCCGCTGTTTTGAATATTATCATCGCTCAGCGTCTTGTCAGAAAAATTTGTTCTTCTTGTATTATTTCTTTTAAACCGGATCAAGAAACTATTTCTTCTATTAAACGTCAGTTGAAAGAAATAGATCCTTCTGTCGAAGATCCGGTTATTCCTAAGACTCTTTATAAAGGTGCGGGTTGTCCCGTTTGTGGTGGCACTGGTTATAAAGGAAGAATCGGTATTTTTGAAATTTTGAATATTTCCGAAAATATTAGAAACCTTATTACTAACCGTGATTTTTCTCTCGATTTTTTAAAATCTCAAGCGAAAAAAGAAGGAATGTCAACTATGTTTGAAGACGGCATTAAGAAAGCTGAACTTGGAGCCACTACTATAGAAGAAATTCTTCGTGTTATCCGCGAATAATTTTTTCTGTTTTATGTTTATTTTTATTAACATACTAAAATTTCTCCGTTTGTTGTAAAATTAAAGCGTATTTAATTTTTTTTATTTTTATTTATTGAATTTATTTTAATTTGAATATTGCGATTTGAATATTTATGCCTGAACTTTCGGAAAAAAAAATAAAATATCTGGAATTAATGGCTAACACCTTAAGACAGGATGTTGTTGAAATGCTGGCTTTGGCTGGTTCCGGTCATTCGGCTGGATCTCTTGGTATGGCCGATATTTTTTCTGCTCTTTATTTTTTTATTTTGAATCACAATCCTAAAAAACCAAATTGGCCGGACCGTGATTTTTTACTTCTCTCAAACGGTCACATTTGTCCTATTCTCTACGCTTCGCTTGCTCGTGCCGGTTATTTTCCCTTGGAAGAACTTAAAACCTTGCGCAAACTCAATTCCCGACTGGAAGGTCATCCGCATCGGGGTCTTTTGCCTGGCGTGGAAATTTCCTCAGGCCCTTTGGGATCAGGTCTTTCTGAAGCTATTGGCATTGCTCTTTCTTTAAAAATAGATAAAAAGAAAAATCATGTTTTTTGTCTAATGTCTGACGGAGAACAAAATTGTGGCAATACTTGGGAAGCTGTCATGCTTGCTGGAAAATATCATCTAAATAATCTTACTGCTTTTATAGATCGGAATAATATTCAAATCAGTGGTTTTACTGAAAATGTTATGCCTATCGAATCTCTTCGCAGAAAATATGAATCTTTTAATTGGCAAGTTCTTGAAATTGACGGTCATAATCTTGAATCGATTGTAGATGCTATAAATGAAGCTAAAGCTATTTTTGAACGTCCCACTGTTATTATTGCGCACACTATTCCTGGTAAAGGTGTTGATTTTATGGAAAGCGATTTTACTTGGCATGGCAAATCTCCGACGGAACATGAAGCGAAAATCGCCTTAAAAAAACTCCGCACTTTAAGTGGTCGTCTTGAAGAAGAATAATTTTTTCCGGTTTTTATTTTTTTCAACTTTTAAAAATTTTCTAATTTTTAGCTAATATGTTAAACGACAAACTAAAACTTAATAAAAACATTTTTAATAATCCGGAACGCCGCGCTCTTCGTGATGGCTTTGGCGAGGGTTTGGTTTTAGCTGGAGAAGAAAATAAAAATGTAGTCGCTCTTTCTGCTGATCTCGAGGAATCCACCCGCATTTCCGATTTTAAAAATCTTTTTAACGAACGTTTCTTTGAAGTCGGTGTTGCTGAACAAAATCTTGCCGCCGTCGCTTCTGGTTTTGGTATTTCTGGAAAAATTCCTTTCATTTCTTCTTATGCTGTTTTTTCTCCTGGTCGCAATTGGGAGCAAATCAGAACCACTATTTGTTTGAATGATTCTAATGTAAAAATTGCCGGTCATCACGCCGGTCTTTCCGTTGGTCCTGATGGTGGTTCTCATCAGGCTTTGGAAGATCTTGCTCTTATGCGTGTTCTTCCCGGTTTGCGTATTTTTATTCCTTGTGACGCTCTTGAAGCTAAACGCATGACTATTGCTGCCTCTAAAATTTATGGCCCTATTTATCTTCGTTTTGCTCGCGCCTCCACTCCCGTTATTACTTCCGAAGAAACTCCTTTTAATCCCGGTTCTTCTTATCTTTTGTGGGAATCAAATCTTCGCGCTAAAACTGAAGTTGCTATTATCGGCGCCGGTCCTATTCTCTATGAAGCTCTTCTTGCCGCTCGTGAACTTGAATCTGAAAAAATTCCTGTTTCTGTTTTGAATCTCCACACTTTAAAGCCGTTTGATGAATCGGCTGTTTTAGAACTTGCTAAAAAAACTAAAGCCATAGTCTCAGTCGAGGAACATCAAATTTCAGGCGGTCTTGGCTCTGCTATTTCCGAACTGCTCTCTAAAAAATATCCTATTCCTATGGAATTTGTCGGTGTTAATGATTCTTTCGGTGAATCAGGCCAACCCGATGAACTTATTAAAAAATATGGTTTAGACAGCCGTTCCATTATAAAAGCCGTCAAAAAAGTTATTAAAAGAAAATAACTTATTATTTTTTTATTTTTAATTTTAAACACTCTCTAAAATTTTAATTTTTATTTATGTCTTGGAATTTTTTAAACTTTAACAATCAAGATATTTTAACTGTTGGCACGGCTACTGTTGATATTTTTTTAAAAACCGAAATTTTGCCTAATAAATCGGAAGGGGAGGGAAAACTTTGTTTTTCTCTCGGTGATAAAATAGGCGCCTCTTCTGAAATATTTTCCGGTGGTGGAGCAACTAACGCTGCTGTTTCTTTCGCCCGTCTTGGTTTCAAAACTTCTTCTTTTTTTAGAATAGGTTCCGATCTCTTTGGTCAGTTTATTTTAAAAGATTTGGAAAAAGAAAATATTATTTCCTATCCTGTAAAAATGGAAAAAGAAGGAACTGATCGCTCTTTAATTCTTATCTCTAAAAATGGTAGTCGCGTTATCCTTGTTTCTCGTTCAAAAAATACATTTTTTTCTAAAAACTCTTTTTCTGAAAATGGTTTTCGCCCCGCTTGGGCCTATCTTTCTCCCGGTAATTTTCCTTTTCCTTTCCTTCTTTCTTTGTCTGAAGAGTTAAGAAAAAAAGGAACTAAGTTGGCCATCAATCCTTCTAAAAATCTTCTCTCTCTAGGTTCTAAAAAATTAAAACCGCTCTTTCAAAAAATGTCTGTCGTTATTTTAAATCGCGAAGAAGCTAGTCTCTTAACCGGAATTCCTTATGGGAACGAGAGAGATATTTTTAAAAAATTTGATACTCTTATCGGCGGTTTGGCTGTTATGACGGACGGAAAAAAAGGAGTGTCGGTTTCTGATGGAAAAACTTTTTGGCGCTCCGGTATTTTTAAAAATAAAAAAATAGAAGATCGCACTGGCGCGGGTGATGCTTTCGGTTCTGGTTTTGTTGCCGGTCTCGTCCGTTCTAAAGAAAGCTGTCAAAAGGGGATTTGCGGTAAAGAAAATATTGAATTTGCCATCCGTCTCGGTTCGGCTAATGCTACTTCTGTTGTTGAATCTTTAGGTGCAAAATCAGGCCTCCTTACTTTTAAAGAATTTAATTCTTCGCGTTTTAAAAATTTAAAAATTTATTCCAAAAAAATTTAAAAATTTTTTATGAAAACCAAAAATTATTCCAAACTTGGCAATAAAAAAAATGTGGCTTATCGTACCCCTTCCTCCTTCCGTTCTATGTTCGGGTTTCATAAACGCCAAAAAAATTTGCCTTTGAATAATTTCCGAAAAATAAAAAAATAAAATTTTTATTGTGGATAATTTTTTAAAAAACACTCGCTTGAAATAAAACGAGCTATTTTTTATGTTATAATTTATTTTATGAAATCTTCTGGTTTGGAAAAAATTTCTCGACTTCTTGGAATTGACTCTTCTTTTCTTTCGGAAGTTGATGATTTTCTTTCTGAAAAAACAGGTAAAAAAGGTGTTTTTGACCTCATCTCGCTCGAAAAAGAAAAAAAAATCGAAGAAGCTTTCAATTTTCTTGGTCTTGACCCCGACTCTTCTTTTCTTTCGGTAAAAATTGCTTTACTTAAAAAAGCTGAAGAGGGAAATAACTCCCTTTCTTTTCTTCTTGGTTATCCTGATTTGAATTCTTCTTCCGGTCGCGCCAAAATCGCTGATTTTATTAAGGAAACCCGCGGATTGCCCTCTGGTTTTTTTCTTAAGGAATCCAAAGCTCGAGAACTTTTAATTTCCAACCCTCCTTTAAAAGTTCTTAAATTTTTAGGATATAAAACTATTGAAGAAGCTCTTTCCAAAGAAGATCTTTTTGAACTTTTTGCCTCCCTTCGTTTTATTGAGGATTCCACCTGGTTGAATAACGTCTTTTTTAAAAAATATCTTTCTCTTTCTCCGACTGATTTTGAAGTTAGAAAAATAAAATTAATCTGCTTAAATGAAAAATGGAGAAGTTCTGCTGTTGAATTTGTTAAACACAAAAGGCATAATATCACTCACTTGAAAGAACTTGGAGCTATTTTCCTTCTTCCTTTTTCCGCTAATCTTGACGGTGAAATTTTAAGGACTGTCGGACTTCTTTTTCATTATCTCGAAGAAGTTCCTTTTTATTCCGGCATTATAAAAAAACTTGGAGAAAATAAATTCGATTTTTCTTCTAATCTTGCTTCTCTTTTAAGGGGTGATGTTTTGGAAGATCGTCCGAAAGAAAAAAACGCTTGGCTTGTCATTCAGCGTTATCTTGAAAAAGACAATCCCCGAGATTGGCGTCTTTTTTTTCCTCATATAAATACGGAATCTCTCTTGTATTCAAAAGCTTATCTGAAGCTTGGCGCGCTTTGCTCTTCTTTTCCCGTTCTTAAAAATTCTCTTTCTTTTTGGAATGAGATGGATTGGGTGGCGGATTTTTTTGTTGGTGAAAAATCTCCTTTAAGTTTTGATCTTCTTGATAATTCTATGTCGCTGGTAGAAAAAAATGGCGGAAAAAATTTTTTCTATCATGAACATGAAGCTTTGTGGAATAAAATTTTTGTTTCTTTTTTCGACTTTAGTCTTCTTGCAAAAAACGCTTCGTCAAATATTCTGCATGGTTTTTTTCTTCCTTGATTTTATGACTCTTTATCCTTATTGTATAATTATCAAAAGGCATTGCGACTAATGGCTTTAAATTTTAAAAAAATATTATCCGGAAAAAATACGGAAAGATTCTTTTGTCTTGAAATTGGCGATTCTTTTTTGCGCGGCTCTTTTCTTGAGGTTTCTGAAAATAAAATCAATGTGATTTTTTCTTCAAACCGCCTTCTTAAAAATTCAGACTTATCTGATGATGGTTTTAAAAAAAGAATAAGCATTGAATTAGTTAAAGATTTTTTAAAGAAAATAAATATTCCTTTAGGTTGTAAAATTATTGTTATTGGCGCTTCTTCTTTTGTTTTTACTGTTCCGGCTTGGGTGCGAGTGGATAGGGAAAATAGCAAGGAAGAAATAAATGAAGGAGAAATTGAAAATCTTATTTCTCAGGCGGTTTGGAAATTTCTTAATCTTTTTCGCCCTCAAGCGGTTAATCTTCTCAATATTAATGAATCCGACATTCTTCTCTCGGGAATAAGAAATTTAAGTGTTAAGGTTAACGGACATAAAGTTTTGAACCCTATTGGTTTTAAGGCTAAAACTGTTGAATTTTTAATTGAAGAAACTTTTGTTAATCGTGATTATTATCGAGATCTTGAGGATGCTCTTGGAAGAAAATTTAAAATAGAATTTATTTCCGAACTTGGCCTTGTTGATTCCGAAATAATTTTCCGCTCTTTTAATTTTGAAAATTCTTTTTCCTTATTGCGATTTTTTCCGGAATCCGTTCTTATTTTAAAAAGTTTTTATAAAAATGTCAGTCAGGAAGATATTTCTCCGCCTGTTTTAAGAGAAGAAAGTTTTTTGGAATGGAACTCTTCTTTTCTTCCCTCTTGTCTTGGTAAAAAACTTAATCTTGATAATGAGACTTCTCTAAAAATAATCGATCTTGTTTCTAAAAAGAACTCTTCTGCTAAGATTGAAAAATTTGTCAAGGATTCTCTAATTGAAGAGTGGGATATTTTTTTTAAAAAAATATCTTCCAAAGGAAAATTGGAAAAAGAGAATAAGATTTTTGTTTTGGATGAAAAAAACATTCCCGATTTCATTTTTAATAAGAAAAACAAGCCCAAATTGGAAAAACCTGATGTCTTAAAAATAATAGAAAAACTTGGTTTTTCTGTTTTTTTCAAAGTTTCCGAATTGGAAATTGAATCAGTTTTTTCTTCTCTTGCTGGATTCTTGGAATATTATTTTTCTAGTCGCGAGGATCAGCTTAATAAAATGGCTCGTCGCCGTGCTAAATGGTTGATCCCTTAATTTTTTTTAGAAAACTGTTATAATTTACTTATTGGAAAAAGCATGAAAAAAATATTCATTGGCAAAAATGACGATCCGGCTTTTGTTGTGGAAAATATTTTAGGAGAAAAAGAAAAGGATCTGGTAATTGTTCTTCCTAAATTTTCCAAACTGGCTGGATCGGTTTCTAATTTTCATTTGATTAAAAGAGAAGCGGACGCTGATAATAAAAATCTTATCATCGAATCAGTTGATGAAGAAGTTTTGGCTTTGGCTCAAGCTGCTGGTATTGCTTCTTTAAACCCCTTTCTTTCCGGAAAAAGAAAAAGCATGTCTGATATTATTGCTCCTGAAATTTCTTTAGCTAAAACTTCTTCTATAGAAAAAGAAGAATCTAGCTTGGAAGAAGATGTTGTTTTGGAAGAAAATAACGATGTAACTGTTGATTTTACTGAAAAAAGTTTCAATAAAAAGACAGGCAAATTTTCCAAAAAGAAAACCTATTTTTTTATTGGCGCTTTAGTTTTGATTGCTCTTTCTTGGATTGGGATTGAAAATATTTCCCCGAAAGCCACCATTGCTTTTACTCTTAAAGAATATCCGTTTGAAAGTAAAAACTCTTTATCTGTTAGAACTGATTCTTCTGATATTGATCTTGAAAAATCTATTATCGGTGGCGAGCTTTTTACTGAAAGAAAAAACATTACTCTCAATTTTCCAGCTTCCGGAAGTAAAAAAATTGAAAGGAAAGCTAAAGGTAAGGTTATTATTTACAATGCTTATAGTTCGCAAAGTCAAATTTTAGTAGCTTCTACTCGTCTTCTCACTCCGGATGGAAAGCTTTTTCGCTTGGTAAATAAAATAACGGTGCCTGGTGCCAAAATTGAACAGGGGAAAATTATTCCTTCTTCTATTGAAACCGAAATAATTGCCGATAAACCTGGTGAAGAATATAACGTCGGTCCGATTTCCAGATTTTCCATTCCTGGGCTTCAAGGTTCCTCAAAATATGAAAGTTTTTATGGCGAATCGAAAGAATCCATGACGGGTGGTTTTATTGGCGTTGCCGCTTTTCCGACGGATAATGATAAGAAAGAAGCCACCGCTAAAATTGAGCAAACTCTTAAAGATAGTTTTGTTTCTTCTTTAAATATTCCTGAAGATTTTGCGGCTATAGATGATTCTGCTAGTTTTAAAATAATTAAAACCGAAGTTAATGAAGAAACAAATGAAAAAGGAGAGTTTTCGATTTATGGAGAAGCTGAAAAACAAGTTTTGGCTTTTTCTAAAAAACAAATGGAGGAATTTTTAATAAAGGAAATCTCTGAAAATCTTGGATTTAAAGTGAATATTATTAAATATAACCTTAATCCGAAAGAAGTGAACGTCGATTTTGAAGAGGGAAAAATGTCTTTTTTGCCTTCTGTTTCTGGATTAGCTGAAAGGAATTTGAATATTGATGAATTTAAAAATGGCATAAAAGGAAAAAATTCTTCCGAATTGAAAGCCGAAATAATTTCTACTGTTGGTGTTGAAAATGCTCGTATTTCTTTCTGGCCTTTTTGGGTTGATAAAGTTCCGGAAAATTCAGATAAAATTAACGTCTCTTTTGAAAAATAAAAGAGTTTATTAAAAGCCATTGACACAAAAGCTTTTTTTGTGATACAATTCCCTCGCTCAAGAGTTAATGAAAAAAGATCAAAATGTTATTAAAGCGGTTGTGGAGGAAGCGTTGCCTGGTTTAAAATTCAGAGCTAAGACGGAAGATGGGCGTGATTTGCTTGTTCATCTTGCTGGGAAACTTCGTATCAACAGGATAAGAATTATTCCTGGAGATAAAATCCTGGTTGAACAAACTCCTTACGACATTGACAAGGGGAGAATTATTCGACGTCTGTAATTTTTTTAAAATAATGAAAGTTCAATCTTCGGTTAAAAAAAGATGTAAAAATTGCAAATCCATAAGAAGAAAAGGGCGAGTTTATGTTATTTGTAAAAATCCTAGACATAAACAACGTCAAGGTTAATTTAATTTTTAAAAATATGCGCGTTTCAGGAGTTGAAATACCAGATAATAAAAAAGTAAAAATAGCTCTCACTTATATTTACGGAGTCGGTCGGACTTTGGCTATTAAAGTTCTTTCTGAAGTTAAAATTGATTCAGAAAAAAGAGCTAAAGACCTTTCTTCGGAAGAAGTCGCTAAAATACAGAATTATCTTGAAAATAATTTAAAAACCGAAGGAGAGCTTCGCCAGATAATCAAACAAAACATTCAACGTTTAAAAGATATCCGCTCTTATCGTGGCAATCGTCATAGTCGAAACCTTCCGGTTCGCGGACAAAGCACTAAAAGAAACAGTCGCACAATTCGTGGTAATGTCAGAAAAACTGCTGGTAGCGGAAAACGTAAAGTTGAATTAAGATAATATTTCTAAATTTTAATTTTCTAACATGGGAAAGAAAAAAATAGTCAATCAAACAAAAGAAGAAGCTATAAAAGAAGCTGGAGTTGTGGAATCTGCTGTTGAAAAAGCTAAAAGTAAGACTGTTTCAAAAAGAATAGAAAATGGACGTGTTTACGTTAATGCTTCTTATAATAATACCGTTATTACTGTCACTAACGAAAAAGGAGGAGTTATCGCTTGGGCTTCGGCTGGCTCTCTTGGTTTTAACGGACCTAAAAAAGCCACTCCTTTTGCTGCTTCTAAAATAGTCGCCGCTCTTTCCGAAAAACTCAAAAAATCTGGTCCGGTTAATATTGATATTTACATAAAAGGTATAGGCACTGGACGTGATTCCACAATTAGGTCGTTTGTTAATCAAGGTTTTAATATTCTTTCTATTAATGACGTCACGCCAATTCCTCATAACGGTCCGCGTCCTAAAAAAGTAAGAAGAGTTTAAAAAAAATATATGCTTTTATTAAGAGGTCCAAAAGAAAAAAAAGAGAGAGCTTTAGGAGAGAGATTAGGCTTAAAAGCTGATCGATCTTTAAGTCCGAAATCAGCTATGGTAAAAAAACCGTATAAACCGGGGCAACATGGCAATAATCGTAAAAGGGGAGTAAAAGCTCTTTCCGATTTCGGTCTTCAACTTAAGGAAAAACAAAAAATGAAAATATCTTATGGTTTGAACGAAAACCAGCTGGTAGAGATTTTTAAAAAAGCTATTAAAGCTAAAACCAACACTAAAGAACGCTTGATTAATGTTTTGGAACGCAGGCTTGATAATGTTGTTTTTCGCATGGGTCTTGCTCAAACAAGAATAATCGCTAGAAAAATAATTTTAGACGGACATATCTCCGTTAATGGTCGTAAAGTTACTTTTCCTAATTTTCAGGTTAAAATTAAAGACGTAGTTTCTATAAACGAAAATTCAAAGGACAAAGCTATTTTTAAGAATTTAAAAGAAAAACTTGAAAAATATGACGCTCCTATTTGGATTTTGGTTGACCCATCTATTTTAGGAGGAAAAATAAGTTCTCTTCCAACTGATGTGGAACTTCCTTTCGATGTTAATTTAATAACGGAATTTTACTCAAAATAATTTTTATAATTTTTTATTTTTTCATATGAATTATTTAAATCTGGGCGAATCTATCGAAATTAAAAAAATTTCTGAATCTGAAAAGAAAGGCGAATTTTCTATCTCTGGTCTTTATCCTGGATATGGACTAACTATTGGAAATTCTTTAAGAAGAATTCTTCTTTCTTCTCTTCCTGGTTCTGCTATTACTTATGTAAAAATTAAAGGAGTTAATCATGAATTTTCTACAATCGATGGAGTAGTTGAGGATGTTATCGAACTCACTCTTAACTTGAAAAAGTTAAAGTTTAAGATGTATACTGATGAACCGCAGGTTCTGGAACTTAAAATAAAAGGAGAAAAAGAAGTAACAGGAAAAGATATAAAGCTTAATTCTGATATTGAAATAGCTAATCCTGATGAGCATATTGCCACCCTTTCTTCGAAAGGAGCTGAATTGGATATGGAGTTGACAGTGGAAAAAGGATTGGGTTATTCTCCTGCAGACATGAGAAAAGACGAAAAACTCTCTGTTGGTAATATTGCTATCGATGCTTTCTTCTCTCCGGTTATAAAAGTTAATTATACCATTGATAATATCCGAGTTGGAGACCGCACTGACTTTAATAAAATAAATCTTGAAATTTTTACTGACGGTACTATTCTTCCTTCAGCGGCATTATTTGAATCGGCTGAGATTCTAAAAAATCATTTTTCTTCGATTTCCAGCTTTTTTAAAGGCGAAGAAACTGAGACAGAAAAAGAATTGGAAGAATCTGACAAAAAGGAAACAAAAAAGAAAAAAAGTAAAAAATAATTTTTCATTATGATTCACGGAAAAGAAGGTAGAAAGTTTGGCAGAAAAAAAGGGCAAAGAAAAGCCTTTCTTAAAGGTTTGGCTGGTAATTTAATTAAAAGAGGAAGAATAGAAACTACTGAAGCGCGCGCTAAAGCTATTAGACCGTTTGTTGAGCGTCTTGTTTCTACTGCTAAAAAACAGACTCTTGCTGATTTTAGAAATCTTCTAGCGAAACTTGATAAAAGTTCTGCTGAAAAACTTTACTTTGAAATTGCTCCTAAATATTCAAAACGCGCTGGAGGGTTCTTGCGGATAACTAAGACTGATTCTTTTAGAAAAAGGGACGGTGGAAAAATTGCTGTTATTGAATTTGTTTAATATGGATTATATTATTGATGCAAAAAATAAAAAATTAGGTCGTCTTGCTTCCGAAGCGGCAACTGCTTTACAGGGAAAAAATCAATCAGTTTACGAAAAAAATAAAGCTGGCGATATTAGAGTTATTGTTAAAAACGCAAAACTGATTGAATTAAGCGGAAAAAAAGAAGATAAAAAATATTATTTCCGTCACTCTGGATTTTTAGGCGGTATTAAGAAAATCCTATTTAAAGATTTGGTTGCTAAAAAAGGAATTTCTGAAATTATCAGAAAAGCGGTTATTGGTATGCTTCCTGATAATAAATTAAGAAATGTCAGAATTAAAAAATTGATTATTGAAGAATAATTTTATGGAAAAAGAAGTTAAAAAAACTAAAATTTCTGGAAAATATTTTGCTGGTGTCGGTCGTCGAAAAACTTCTATTGCTCGAGTTAGAATTTTTTCCGGTTCTGATATTTCTATTAATGATCGTTCTTTGGAAAAATATTTTCCTCTAAAGAAACTCCAAAAAATTGTTTCTGACCCTTTTAAATTAACCGGACTTTCCGGAAAATTTGCAATAAGTGCGCTGGTTAGAGGTGGTGGTCCATCCTCTCAAGCTGAAGCTGTTCGTCACGGTCTTTCTCGCGCCCTTATTTTAAAAGACCCTGAACTTCGAAAGAGTTTGAAAGCCGCTGGTTTTTTAAAACGCGATCCGAGAATGGTGGAAAGAAAGAAATTCGGTTTGAAAAAAGCCCGCCGCGCTCCGCAATGGAGAAAACGTTAAGCTTTTGGAATCGCAAAAACTGGTTTTCTGTATTGGAAATCAGATGTGATTTAAAAAAATATTGTGTTTCTAAATAAACTTATAATAAAAATAAACGCCATCCGAATTGGTGTTTATTTTTATTTCCGCGAAACTGATTCAATAGCTTTAAGTTCTTTATCTAATAGTGTAAAATTAAAACTCTATGGATAATATAAAATTCCTCGCCACTCTTTTTTTAGTTATTGTTTTTACTCATGTGATAGGCACTTGGCGGGATTGGTATTGGAATTTAAGTTGGCTTGATATCCCGATGCATTTTTTAGGCGGTTTTTTTATTGCCGTTTTTTTTCTTTGGATAAGAAAAAATCTTCCTTTTCTTGTTGGAAAAAATAATTTTTTTGTTGATTTTATAATTATCTTAGGCTTTGTTGCTCTGATTGGTGTTCTTTGGGAATTTTTTGAATATTTTCTTGATTACTTTTTTGCTAATCGTGGTGTTATGCCTTTAAGTCAAGTTAGCTTGCAAGACACCCTTGGAGACCTATTTTTTGATCTTGTTGGTGGTTTTTCTGCTCGCTTGATCCATAGTGCTTTGAGCAGTTTAAAAGTTAATTCTTAAAATAATCCGATTTTTTCAAATTTCCTTCTCCGTCTAAAATATAAATTTCCTTATTGTCTTTATCTAGGTAGAATTTATTTATCGCTTCGGAAAATCCGGCTACTCTTTCAAAATAGAAAGAATAATCTTTTAACTCCAAATTTTCACTGGCTGTTTCAAGAAGATAAATAGCGTCAGAATATTCGGCTAAAATATGGTTATCTTCTAAAAAGTTCAAACTCAAAATATTTTCCGGATTTAAAACTTCCATCTCGATTGTTTTATCTTTTTCTGCATTATATATTTTTATTTTTTTATCTTTATCTAGAAAGATTATTTTATCTCTTTGGTTTAAGGCAAAAACGGAAACTCCTTCAGCTATTTGCTTTATTTCTGTTCCTTTTATATAAAACAAATTTCCACTTTCCATTAAAATTCCGGCATTTTGTATTTCATTTAACTCTGCTCTTTTAACGGATTCTCCCTCAATGCTTTTTTGATAAACCTTTTCTTTGGAGGTTAAGTCTAATAAGGTTATTTTTTCTCCCGCTCCTAAAATTAAAAATCTCTCGCTTCCGATATCTGTTGATCCTCCTGTCTTTTTTTCTAATTGGGTAATTTCCGGCTTGATTATATTCATGGAATAAATTGCTTCTTTGGAAATTATCGCGATTTCTTCTCCATTTCCTTCTCTTGTTATTATTTTTTCTATTGCTGACCGGTCTTTTATCGAACTGTCTTTTTTTCTTAAATTGGAAAAAATCAAACTAAGGTTTGAAGTTGTTTTTTTATCTAAATCGTTTAATATGTATGCTTTTTGTTTTTCATCGTAAGTGATCGCTTTTTTATCATTTCCTAGAAATCCTATAAATTTGCTTCCGGAAAATATATTTTCCTTATATTCTAATTTTTTATTTAGAATTACTAATCTTCCTTCTTTTATCCAGAAATCTTTTGTTGAAGAAGCTGCCGTCTCAAAAATAAAGTCATTTGGCAAAAGAATAATATTATTTATTTCTGAAACTGTTTTTGCTGTTACGGGAATCTCATTTTTCCAATTTCTGAATCCGTCTTTGCTTATTTTTACTTCATAAGTTTTCGGCAAAAGATTTTTTATAAGAGTTCCTGATACTAGTAGCCACTTTCTCTGTTCTATTTTTTTTCCGTCTATTTCTATTTCTATTTCTCTTGGTCTTGATTTAATAAAAATACCCCCGGTCTGTTTTAGAGTGAAATCGTCCAAATCAACTCTCCAACCCATGGAATAAAAAACAACCAAGGTGCCTATTAATATAAAAGCCGCGAAAAGGAAATAAAACAATAATCTTCTAACTTTACGTGTCATAAAGATTACTATAATATAAGGAAAACCATTTAGTCAAAAAATGAAATTTATAATTAGTGTAAAAAGAAGCTTGAATGTTTACTAAAAAAATAGGTATTGATCTTGGCACTGCTAATACTGTTGTCTTTGTTCCGGGGCGCGGATTCATTATTAATGAACCGACTATTGTTGCGCTTACTAAACCGGAGAATAAGGTTCTTGCTGTTGGTCGTGAGGCTAAAGAAATGCTTGGTCGCACTCCGGAAGATATTATTTCTTATCGCCCTCTTAAAGATGGTGTTATTGCTGATTACTATATTACAAAGGCTATGCTTTCTTATTTTATCAACAAAGCTGTCGGCCGTTTTAACATTATCCGTCCGGAAGTTGTTATTTCTGTTCCGGCTGGGATTACTCCGACTGAGCGTCGCGCTGTTATGAATGCGGCGAAAGAAGCTGGCGCTAAGGAAGTTTATATTGTTCGTGAGCCGATTTTAGCCGCTCTTGGGGCTGGTATTCCTATTAATTCTCACTGCGGTAATATGATTGTTAATATTGGAGGCGGTACTGCTGAAGTCGCTGTTGTTTCTTTGGGTGGCATCGTTTCTTGGGAATCCCTTCGTGTCGCCGGCAATAAATTTGACCAGTCTATAATTGACTATATTAAAAAGAAACATTCTTTGTCCATTGGTGAACAAATGGCTGAAAATGTAAAAATTTCTATTGGATCAGCTCTTCCTTTAAAAGATAAATTAGAATTTAATCTTCGTGGTCTTGATCTCATTTCCGGTTTGCCGAAAGATCTTGTTGTTACCTCAAATGAAATAGCTGAAGCTCTCGGACATTTTTTAAATGACATTGCTTCCGCTGTTCAGAGTGTTTTTAATGACACTCCTCCGGAACTTGTTGCTGATATTATGGACAAAGGAATCATTCTCTCTGGTGGTGGCGCTCTTCTGCGAAATCTCGATGAATTTTTTGAAAGAATATTGGGCGTCCCGACTTATCAGGCCGAAGAACCGCTTTATTGTGTAGC
>JAQVXM010000058.1 GCA_028709185.1 Minisyncoccota bacterium
AATATTTTTGAAATTGATTCTATTGTTTTTTCAGAAAAAGGATCGTCTATAATTTCATCGTCCAAATTGAATAAAAAACCATCCGAGTCTTTTTTTGTTATTATTCTAAACCCGCTAAAATGAATGAAAAGTTCATCGGTATTTTCATTTAAATCGTCTAATTTTAATTTTTTATATTCAATTTTTTTCATTGGCCGTTTACCGGAAAGAATCAAATTTTTAAAAAAGACTCTTGATTCATTATTTTTGTTTTTAGACTTCTGCTTTTATTTTAAACCCCTTGTAAATATGTCAAAATACCCGATAAAACAAGTCGGTTTAGGAGACTTATATTTTCTCTATTTCTTTGACTATTTTCGCTATTTTGCTTTTTGGAAAATCAGCCAAAAGAGCCGAAATTATTTCTTCTTTGGGAACTTTTTTTCTCCAGTCATTACTGCAAAACCTTAATTGAATGTCCGGTCTGTCGCATATTTCTACCAGTTTTTCTAAAGGCATATCTTCCATTATCTCAAGCATTTCTTTGAAATCATTTCGGCTCAAACTCTTTTTATCATCCTCCGATAAATTTTTATAAAACAAATCTATGTTGTATTTTTCTTCTACGTTTCTTTTGTCTTCGTTCATTGGTTTATTATAATTCTATATTTTATAAAAAAACAGGCGGACATCAAACCAGCGTTTTTCTTAATCTCGAACCGGATACTTCTTTTCCTTGACGAAATTTTTTAAATGATTTTAAAATAAAACAACCAGTCAATCTAGCTAATTCACTGCAGTTGTCTTTTGATAATTTTTTTAACGAATCTCTATTCTTGCCGCACTTTCTTAAGATATTTATTATAAATTTTTTTATAGTAGAAATATCTTTTTTTGTTATAACGGAGTATTTCATAATTTCTTATCTTAATTTTTTTCTTCTCTATAAATTTTATTCAATTATTTTGATTTATTTTTTTTAACATTATCTCCGGTTTGCTTATTGTAAGTTTCGGACTGATTTTTATTTTCAATCTTTCAATCTATTCTTTAATTTCTCATCTATAAAACTTTTTTATATTATAATACATATGAGATTTTTGTTCACCGTTAATAAATTAGCCAATTTTTATTTTTTTATTCAGAATCTTTCCGAATGGCATTTTAGCAATCGAAAGGATTATAATGTTTTGTGGTGTAATAAAGTTGGCGAGCTTTCACTTAAAGAAAAAGACGTTCTACAACAACTAAAAGAAATTCATTCTCGGCATTCTTTCGGTAAATCGTACTTGGGAAAATATTTTTTTCTTAAACAAGATCCGTGGATGAATTTGGGGCGAGAATTGCCCGAAGAGGATTTTAAAAAGATAAAAGACGTCTTTTATGTTTTAGAAGGGAAGTTTGATTTACTTTGGAATGAAGAATTGCCGCTTTTAAAGCGTTGGGAAAAAGAGTTGCAAATTAAGGCTAACGATCCATTAATTTCCAAGTATGTAATTGACATTCTTAATGCGCTTTTTAACATAAAAGTAGCCAAATCGAAAATTGGAGTGTATTTATTGTTTTCTTCAGAAGAACATACTGGCGGAGGCGCAAATATAAACAAGAAGAATGTAACCATAGAAGTTTCTCGCTATCCTGTAGAAAACATAGAACACGTGCTCGGCATTATTTGGCACGAAACAATTCATTTACGTTTTCAAAATAAACACTTTTTTAGTTTGGTTTTAAAGCAAACACACGATCGTAAAAAAGCGAATCTTATAAACGAGATTGTCATAAGTTCATTATTTCCAAGAGGCATTTTAGGTGTACGAATATTTAAAAACAAACCGGCGCATAAATTAGCTGAAGAGGTTGACTCGATACAAACAATTAAAATTTTAAACTTAACAAAAGAATATGTCGATAAAAAAAAGTCCCTGGATAAAAATTACATAGAATCAATTACTAAGTTGCTAAAGTTATAATAAATAATGGGGTTAGGTAATTAAACACCCAACCCCATAAGCACTTGATTAGAGCTAGTCTCCGACATCGCCCCAACCAGGATCGTCGTCGCCAAGGTCGTCCCAGTTTAGCCACTGTCCATCCCATCCAAGCTCCACGTCTTTACTTAGAAGTCCAAGTATTTCATCGTGAGGTTCGTTTGATGGAACTCGTTCCAGTCGCTCAAGGACTCTCTCAATAGCTTTACTGCCTGCTATACCTAACATGGCTTTTCCTCCTTTCTTTGTTGATTGTACTCTTCCAGCTTAATTATTAAATATTGGAAAATTTCCTTTCTTGTTTTACAGAAGTGATATTTTCCTCTGATGCCACCAACTCGGTTCGCGGGACAACCATTATGACACGCTTTTTGCCATTCGCAGGAAGCGCAGTCTGGATGAAGCTTATTTACGCTCTCTACGTATCTCAACCTATCAGGACTGTTTAGAATCTCAATAAGTGATTGAGACGATAGATTACCAAACTGAAGCTCCTGGCGATTTGAGAGGCGGTCGCACGGATATATTCTTCCGTCATTTTCTAAACAGAAATAACCGGTACATGCCCCGTTAAAGGTGCAGCTTGAAGCTCTTTTACCCACTATACCTGCCATAAAATTTTCGATTTCCCGAATTTGAATCTCCCCATTGTCTTGAGTAAGCCACTTATTGATGTAGGCCTTCAAGAAAACAGTAAGTTCTTCGTTTGTAATCGATTGGCCGAGCATGGCTTGATTAACAGAGTCAACATCAAAAAATTCGTTTACTCCCCACCGCTTCGCGCCGAGTATATTCGCGAAAAACTGAACGAAGAATTTTTAAAAGCCCGTCGCTATTGACGGGTTTTTCCTTAATTTATTTTTTCAATCAAAATCGTTTTTATCACTTTTTGAACAAAAGATTCATCAATCCCTTTTTTATCTTCGATATATTTTTTAACGACGGGATAAAGCCGCCAAACCAGCGTTTTTCTCAATCTCGAACCAGATGCTTCTTTTCCTTGACGAAATTTTTTAAAATTTTCCCTCAAAACATTTAAATTTTTTTTTGAAAAAGATGTTTTTAGCGGCTTGAAAATAAAATGTTTTTGCGCCAAATATCCGAAAGGGATCAATAATTCGATTATCAATTCCGAGATAAATTCAAGATTCGTGATTCTTGGTCGAATGTTTCGATTAACCAATCCAGGAAGCTTCGCATTTACCACACTTTTAAAATAAGGAAAATAATCGCTTTCTTTTAAAAGAAGATGGGCAATTTCGTGAAGCAATATGCCGATCGAGTATTCCAATTCCCACGATTTCGGTTTCAAAACCGGCAATTCCAAGCTAATCATTAAATCGTCCATGTTCGCGCCGCCGGCCGCCGTAACATTTTCCTCGTTTAAAGGAGAATCTAAAATTATCACCGTAAAATTTTTTTTCTTGTCTCGATTCTTTAAAAAAACATTCAAATTTTCCACCAGCAAACAATATCGTTCGTCGTTTAAACTTTTTTGAAACGCTTTCATTTTGTTTTCAACCGCGTCTTTTTCCCAAATTTTTTCAAATCTCGGATTAAAGATATCAAACGTTTTTTTGAGTCGTCTCAACTCTGATTTTCGCAGTTTTTTTTCAAGTTTGTTCCAAACTTCTTTTTCAGGAAAGGAATAAAACGATTTTTCCATTTCGAAACCGTGTTTCAAAATTATATCTCTAAAATCGGAAATGGTCTTATTTTCTAAATCAGAAAGATTGCCCGTTTGTTTCAACCACGCGTCGTTATATTTTTTTCTGCAACTGAAATGCCATTCGGAAAGATTGGAAATAAAGAAAAAATTATTGGCTAGTTTCGACACTTTCAAATTCAATTTCATTGTAAAAAATAATAATGTTTTCAGCAGAAAAAAGCAATGAAAAACCACCTCTTTATTGGTGGTTTTTCAATCATAAACGAATTATCTTGAAAAGATTTAGTTGGTTTCTTCGGCGCCGGGGGTGAAGACGTTGATCTGAACTTCAATAACAGCATCAGAGGAAAGACCGGAAGAATTTTTGGCTTTGACAAAATAGACTCC
>JAQVXM010000059.1 GCA_028709185.1 Minisyncoccota bacterium
CGCTGTTGTTTTTGAATTAGACTTTACCGCTACATTCATTCCTATATATCCAGCTAAAGCCGAAGCTATAGCTCCGGTTAAAAATCCATAAGCTGTTATTATTCCTAATGCATACCAAATAATTAAAAATAAAATTATTGCCACTACTGCTACTGTTTTATATTGTCTGTTTAGATAAGCTCGTGAACCTTCAAGAATTGCTCTGGATATTTTTTCCATTCTTTCATTCCCTGGTTTTTGTTTTCTTATCCATATTATTAGGTAGATGCTATATAAAAGAGCGGCTGCGACTGGAATAAATATTAAATAATTAATCATAATTTATTAATTTAATTTTAAAAATTTATAATAGATTTTTTTATTTTTTTAATTTTTTTCTTCTGCTTCTGCTGTCCCTCCCTCTATCTTTTCTTCTGGATTTGATTCTGATCGCACATCTATTTTTAATCCGGTAAGTTTTGCTGCTAATCTTACATTTTGCCCCCCTCTTCCAATAGCTAGTGATAACTGATCTTCTGGAACAAAAACTACAATTTCTCTTCTGTCTCCAATTTCTACTCTAGAAACCTTTGCTGGAGATAAAGCGTGAATCACAAACACTTCTGGATTTTCAGACCACTCTATAATATCTAATTTTTCCTGTCCAATCTCATTATTTACCGCCATTACTCTTGTCCCTCGTTGCCCCACAAAACTTCCTACGGCATCAACGCTTTCATCATTGGAAAATACAGCTACTTTTGTTCTGCTCCCGGCTTCTCTTGTTATCGCTTTTATTTCCACAGTCCCGTCTGAAATTTCCGGCACCTCTGTTTCAAAAAGCTTGCTTATAAATTTTGGATGCTTTCTTGATAAAATAATTCCTGCTCCCCTTCCTTCACTTTGCACTGCTAAAATAAAAAATTTTAATCTCTCCCCTATTCTATAATGTTCTCCAGGTATTGATTCGCTTGCAAACATTACTCCCTCCGCTCTTCCTAAATCAACATAAACGCTTCCTCTTTCAAATCTTCTTACCATACCGCTTATAATTGTTTCTTCTTTTCCTTTAAATTCATCTGTTATTGATTCCCTCTCAACCTCTCTTAATCTTTGTAAAATATTTTGTTTGGCGGTTTGTGCTGCAATTCTTCCAAATTCTTCTTTTGGCGTCTCAAGTGAAAAATAAATTTCTTCTTCTAATTTTGCGTCTTTTTTTATTTTTTTTGCTTCTTCTAAAAATATGTGTCTGTCTGAATTGTATCTTGGTAAAACCCCTTCTTCTTCGAGTGTTGTTTCTACTTGCTCTTCTTCTCCTTCTTCCACTACTCTGACCATTGTTTCGTCAACCACTGTTTTTATTTGTTTAAAACTGACTTCTCCGGTCTTTAAATCAAGAGTAGCTTTTACTGTCATTCCTTTGTGTCCGTATTCTTTTCGATAAGCTGCGGCTAGTGATGCTTCAATCACTTCAATTATTTTTTCCTCGTCTATCTTTTTTTCTTCCGCTAACATTCGCACTATTTTTATTAATTCTTTTAAATCCATTTTTTAGACAAGCTTTTATTAGCTTGTTGAAAATTTATTAATTGTAATATTTTATTTTTTATATCTCTAAATATAAAACAAATCCGCTTATCATTAGCGGATCATACTTACAAATAATTTTACTCCTCTTAAATCTTTTGTCAATAAAAATAAGATTTTTTATTGAAGTTAATTATTTTCTTTTATAAAAAAATAAAATAATTAATATGTCAAATAAACTCTCTCAATAAAAATTTTTATTTTTATGAAACATTTTCATAGTGTTTTATTAAATATTTTCCATTTCCTTCTAAAAATATTGCCAAAAGATCTATTTGCCACCCTTTTTCCTCTCTTATAAATTCTAGATGACTATTAGAATAAAATTCAGCAGTTTTTTTAACTTTGTTCAATTTTACTAAAGTTAAATTATCTTCCGGAGTTATCCACAATTTTGCCGAATTATCCACTTCGGAAATATTATCTATTTTTAAAGTTTTCACTTCAACAAAAACTAAGATTTTAGCCTTATTTATAGCTATAATATCAATTTCTCCATATTTTTCTCGATAATTTCTTTCTACTAACTTATACCCTTTTTTCAAAAGATATCCACAAGCTATTTCTTCTCCTTTTTGTCCTATTTCTATATGTTTAGCCATTACAATGTTTTATGTTAAACATTAAAATTAATTTTAATTTATTATATCACTCAAAAAAGAAACCCGATATCCGCATAAATAAAAGGTATATATAATATTGTTTCACGTGAAACAATTAAAACACATCAAAAACCTTCTTTCTTTCCTTTTTAATGTTTCACGTCAAACACAAAAAAATATTTAAATTTTATCTTCTCCTTGATTTTAAACCGGATATTATAATAAATAAGCCAATTCTAAAAAATTGTTTCACGTGAAACATCAAAAAAAGCAATTACAATGTTTCACGTTAAACATTAAAACTGCCTAAAAATAAAAATAGTGTTTCACGTAAAACACTATTTATAAAAAAACGCACAAATAAACAATTATAAAAAACAATGTTTCACGTCAAACATTAGACTTATTTTTTTGAGATTATTTAATAATTTAATTATTATTCTGTAGATAATATAATTTATTTGTTTCACGTGAAACAAATTTAGCTTTAATTCGGAAATTGCCGAATTAAAAAGTAAATAAAAAACCCCTGTCTCAAAAACATGAGACAGGGGATTGTTTAAAACCTCAATTAAAAAGCATTTTAATACTTTCTTTGCCAATTTTTTTTGCTCGCCACAATTTTTGCGAGCAAGATAGACAAAGACCGCTTTCACTCAATTTTTTTTCTCCCTCTGCGATTTTTACACCACAACCACGACACACTCCTTCCGGAGCTTTCTGCTTTTCTACTACAACTACTCCCTCTTTTTTTTCTTCTTTCGCTTTCATTTTCAATCTCCCGTTTTTTAAATGTGCTACTTGAAGTTTTCTTTACTTCCTCAACCAAAATCATTTCCCTCCCTTCTAAATTCTTTAAAGAAAACCTCATGTGCTTTTCCTATTATAATTTCAAAATAGGGGAGTGTCAATATTTTTTAAGATGTTATTACTCTCAAAATTAAAACACTTTTTTGCTAAGTTTTTGATAATGTTTAATAAACAACAAAAAGTCATCTTATAAATAAAATAGATTTTTGTATAATCGTAATTATGGATTAACCTATATATCTTATAAATTAATTTTTCTATGTTATAAAAAAATAAATTGGCTACCCACAATATTATTGTAGATAGCCATATCTTTAAACTGAAAAAAACGGAATTTAAGGAATTAACATTCCTAAGAATTAAAGGGTCGGTTACCTGCCTACCGGCAGGCAGGCTGTGTGAGGAAGCCAGAAGCGGAACCATAGCTCCCATAGGCAAAACCGCACCAATAGGCATTAAATTTAACCTTGCCGTCACAGAAGTCAAAGTAGGGCGTGTCCGAGAAGTCATTATCGGCTTCCGAAGAGAACTCGTCGCCAGCGCAGTCGACGTGCAATTGTTTCCACTGAACTTCGCGTTCGGGGTGAGTAAGAAAGATGGAACCGACCGCAAATGAACCGAGACCAAACTCGTTTTCCATGAAGACTTCGCGAGCTCGGCGAACAGAACGACCGCGGTGACGGAGCCCTAGCTGAGCTGCAATAATCATGATGTCGCCCGCCTGCTTCTCCGCGATGAGACCCTGCGCATGCGACGTACGAGCTGAGATTCTTAGTTGCGCTGGTGTGATCTGACCCTTCTTGTAACAGGTATAAAAAGAACGCGAGGAGGCAATCTTGGTATGCATAAACCGGATTGCCCGACAGTATTTTTTTGCGGGATTGGTTACTTCCGAAAAGTGCTTTGCGGCTAGTGCATATACTAATGGAATCGCGAACCATCCTTCAGCGCCGTCAGGTAACTGTGGTAGGTTCTTGGCGTACTTGAGCGCGCTTATAGGCTCAAGATCAAATATTTTGGCG
>JAQVXM010000060.1 GCA_028709185.1 Minisyncoccota bacterium
TTCAGCGTGAGAATGCAACCTTTCAAAACAACCTTATAGGAGCATTGGGTGAAGGTGTATTAGTCCAAAATTCAGTTCCTCTACCAAGTTTGCCGCCATCACCTTCAGCATCTGGTTCGGGGAGCCAAATTGCCCCGGCTTTGAATAAGTTAGGTGTTTTGGCTAGTCAGAGGTTAGCGAATACGCGAGTTGCTAACAGTAATTCTAGCTCTACCACAACTTCGCCGCCGCCCACACCCAGCAAGTAGAAGCTGCCCTTGTAGTAATTTGAACTCTATTTTATAACATATTGATTTATAAATAAAAACCTTAGGTATGTTTTAAAGGCATGGCACCATAATTCCGATTTTATGCTATAATGCCACATGTTTTAAGTATGTGTATATCCAATATTTTCGAGGTTTACCATGGGTTGGCTGAGTTTTTTCAAAGGAGCTAAAATATTTAGTTTTAGTACGACTAGTTTAGGAGTTGGAACTAGTGTTGGTGCAATGAAATTATCTCCGACGACAGCTCTTGCCGGTAGTTTAACTGCCATTGGGACAAGTAGCTTCTATTCTGTATTTAAAAATTTTGAAGTCGTACAAACTATCCAAGCCAATATAAAACACTGCAACGCTGTATTGGCTAAACTACAAACTATACTCCCAGAACAACAGGCGATAAATATTCGCAGCTTGGTAGATCGTTTAGATCTTACCAGGGAAGAAATAACTAAAGCAGAAAAATATTTACAAGGTAAATCTCTTCGTAAATTGCCTATTACCAATAGTGTGCTACAAGCATTGTTGTTTACTTTTACGGCAGTGTCCAACGCAAAGGCTTTTTCTGATCAATCTTCTTCTGGCGATATAAGTACGTGGGGCGCTCTAAACATAGCTGCAGGTTTTGCAGTTGTAGGACAAGCTTTAGTGCATGTTGTTATTGCTAGTAAACTTCGCCACACAGCTAATGTCATAGACAAAGTCAATCAATGCTTAATACCGTACGAAAGAATCCTGGAAATTGAAAGAACTTTGACAAAAATTGAAAGCAATCGGGTTGAGTTAGGAAAATTAGATAGAAAATGCGGTGACATGCGATCATCTTATGATGCTTTACAAATATTTATGCAAGCTATCCATAAAAACGATCAAACCCTTATTGCAACAGAATTCGAAAAAATTAAACAGTTGCTAGACCAAGCTAAGCTTACAGATGGTAATGAAATACTCCTGCAGAAAGCTCTAAAGCAACAATCTGAAATAGCCGAGTTACTTTCTTCCAACCAAGCACAAACAAATGCAATCCAAGCTAACAATATTAATCTTTCTCAGCAAATACAAAATGAATCACAATTAATGCAAAAGTGTGCCAACAGAATTCTGCAAGTTTTTCCCAATATTAGCTCATCTATCACTCAACCATCTGTTGCTTCGAACAGTAGCCAATCAAGAATATTGCCAGCATTACCATTATTGCCTAGTGCGATTGAGACAACGACGGTTACGCCAAATACAATGTAAATTGTGGAAGGAGATATTAATATGAAACATCCAAAACATCTTTCCGAACAAAAACAATCGATTCCAAATGAGCTTCCTGAGCACTATAAAAATACGTTAAAAAGCGAAGAACGTATTACAGTGAATTGTGGCTTAGCTATAATGGCAGGACACTTTATAATTCGTTTAGCTTTAGATACTACCTATCTTTTAAGAAGTGCAAAGCGTTATATCGAATCTTTGTGCGGAGTAGAAGGATCTCTCTATAACTTATTCGACCTAGAACCAATCTATTTCTCTCTTTTGGATGAAGCAGTGCAAACGCTGCTACAAAACCAATCCAACTCTGCAGAAGATCGAGCTAGCTTAATAGACAGTCTTTATCGTGCTGCAGTTATTTTTCAAACGGCTGCAGATAAAACACAGCAAGCTCCCGTTTATGCAGAAGCCTGGGCGGCTAAGTCTCAAGAATATCGAGAATTAGCAGAACGCCTAGAAGGTAAAGGCATAAGCCCTAATCATTTTGCTAAAATGGAGCAGCTGTACTTACTTTTTGCAGGACAGGATAAACGTGTTTTCATTGCCGGTCCACTCTTGGAAGGAGCAAGTAGAATGCATAAAAAACAATTGGGACAACCAATACCAGAACAGCCAACACCTTACAAACGGCAACAAGCTTCAACTTCTTCAGGAATGTTCCCGCCAGAAAAAAAACAACAGGCTAAAGAAGAAACGCAGCCTTTGCTAGCCAGTAAACAGCACTCAACCTGACTGAATTTAAGGTGCTAGACATTGGTACAAAAAAAGCAAGCTAAAGCTATGCGGCTACCGGAATTTTGTCCTCCGCAGCCTTGGCAAAGTAGGGTGTTTTTTTTCTAAAATTGCGTTCGACACGCCTAGCTTAGAAAAATGTAGAATACATAAATATTCCAAAACCGAACTTCTAATTATAACTCATTGATTTTAAAGGAAATGATGTAGACATGTTTTCTCCGTAATTTTAGTAACGGTGGATGCTTTCTTGGTCTTTGATCTTTCTCAAATTGTGGAAGGATGGAAAGAGCAGTAAGTATATCGACATTTGGTACACTTCTCGTACAATATACACTTTACGAAAGAAAGTGAAAAAATTATAACCTCGAGGTAACCATGCGTTCTCATTATTGTGGTGATATCAACGAAAATTTGATTGGCAAAGAAGTGCGACTTTGTGGCTGGGTGCATCGCGTACGCGATTTGGGTGGAATTATCTTTTTTGATTTACGCGATAGAGCGGGTTTGGTACAAGTTGTTATCGATCCGGAAAATCAGCCTCTAGCCGAGATTGGCAGAGAGTTACATAATGAATATGTTTTGGATATTACAGGCATAGTTAGGCCTCGTCCCGAAGGTATTGTTAATTTGGAAATGAAAACTGGAAAAGTGGAAGTTTTAGCTAGCAAAATAGATATAATTAACCGCGCCGAAGCTTTGCCATTCCAGATCAATGAAAAGCAAAATGTTAGTGATGAAATGCGGCTCCGCTATCGCTACTTGGATTTACGCCGTCCCGAAATTATGCAAAATTTCATCTTGCGCGCCAAAATAGTGCAAGAGATTCATGGCTTTTTAAATAGAGAAGGATTTATCGAAGTTGAAACGCCAATTTTGACCAAGAGTACGCCAGAAGGAGCTCGCGATTATCTAGTGCCAAGTCGTGTACATAAAGGTCAGTTCTATGCTTTGCCGCAATCCCCGCAAATATTTAAGCAACTTTTGATGGTGGCAGGTTTTGATCGCTATTATCAAATTGCTAGATGTTTCCGTGATGAAGACTTGAGAGCCGACAGACAACCAGAATTTACGCAGCTTGACGTTGAAATGTCTTTTGCTACGTCTCAAGACATTCAAGATGTGCATGAAAATTTATTGCGGCATATTTTTCGTGAGATTTTGCAAGTGGAATTACCTAATCCATTTCCACGTTTGAGTTATGCCGAAGCTATGTCGCGCTATGGTTCTGATAAGCCAGATTTGCGTTTTGGTTGTGAGTTTATTGAAGTTAAAGATTTGTTTAAAGATAACACCTTTGCTGTTTTTGCTGAAGCGGCAGCAAGTGCGGGAAAGCGCATAGTAGCTTTATGTGTTCCGGGTGGAAATACGCTTAGCCGTAAAAATATTGATGCTTATGCAGAGTTAGTTGGCAAGCAGGGTTTAAAGGGCCTGGGATTTTTAAAAGTTAATGATACGGCCGTTGGTTTGGCTGGATTGCAATCTTCACTTTTAAAATTTCTTAATGAAGATTTAGCGCAAAATATTTTAGAACGCACCAGGGCACAAAATGGCGATTTGATTTTCTTTGCTTCTGGCGATTCTAGTATAGTAAATAATGCAATGGGCGTTTTACGTTTGAAAATAGCCGAAGATTTAAAATTAATTGATGCTGCTAAGTGGGCACCGCTATGGGTTGTCGATTTTCCGCTTTTTGGAGAAGTGGAGGGTGGTTTTACGTCTATGCATCAT
>JAQVXM010000061.1 GCA_028709185.1 Minisyncoccota bacterium
TTTTTCTCGATTCCAATCCCGGCACTCTCGGCGGATACAAATCCATCTCCGCTGAAATAAATGGAATTGGAACCTTTGATGAATTTAAAAATGAATCCGGAGTTCACCGAGTTCAACGCGTTCCTTCTACTGAAAAAGCCGGACGCGTTCATACTTCCACCGCCTCTGTCGCCGTTCTCCCTGTTGTAGAAACAAAAGACTTGGATATAAAAGATAATGATCTTGAAGTCACTTTTTCCCGGGCCGGCGGTCCAGGCGGGCAAAATGTCAACAAGGTGGAAACAGCCGTCCGCATTCTTCATAAACCGACAGGTCTTGTTGTTTCTTCCCGCGCCGAACGTTCACAATCGGCTAACAGAGAAAAAGCTATGGAAATTCTTCGCGCTAAACTTTACGAGGAAAAAATTCGTCAGGAGGTCGGCAACATCACCGAACTACGACGCGAACAAATCGGTTCTATGGAACGCTCCGAAAAAATTCGCACTTATAACTTTCCCGAAGATAGAATCACCGACCATCGCATCGGAAAAAAATTTCACAATATCGAAAAAATCTTAAGCGGCGACGGTTTTGATAAAATAGTGGCCGCCTTCAAAAATTAGTTTCTGTTTTTACTCCTTTTTCCGTCTTTAAATTATAAACTCGCTCTTTCTTTTGTCTTTTTTATTACTCCATTTATTTCCTTTAAAATCACCAAAATACCGCTAAATAACTCTCTAGCTTTATTTTCTGCTATAAAATTCAAATCCTTAGACAAAAATATTTGGTCTTGTAATTCCACAGCTGAACCTCTCGCTTGCTGATAAAACTTTATCTTGTCCTTAAAATGATATCTGCCAAATCCTTCTGCTATGTTCGCTGTTATCGAAGATGCTGAACGTCTCATTTGACTAACTAATCCAAACTTTCAAATCATAGAAATTATTTATATCACTGCCCATCTAATTGCTATTTAATAATTTTTATTTGTTAATTGCTGCCAGTTACTTTTTACTGGTTACTAATTACCTTTTCTAGCCATTAAGCACATCTATATCCGCCTGGAATCTTATTGCTCTTTGCACTACCGGTTCCCCATAAACCCAGCGATATGTATACCACCTTGCTCCGGCATAATACTTAGCCGCCGCGCACCTTGTCATTAAAGTATCAGCTTGACTCGGAATTTGCGTTGCGTAATTTTTGCACGCTGTCGAATAATAAGCCTCTTTCAAATATAAAGCTGTCGCCACAAATGCGTCTTCATTTCTCCATGGCGACGGAGGATTGTTTCCGGTAATTTTTCCGATACTGTCTTTATATAAAATCCAAGTCGAGGGAATAAACTGAGCCGGTCCCATAGCTCCCCCATAAGCTCCGTCCGAAACTATCGGACACGAAACTTTAACCGAGTTCGGATCGATTCCAAGTTCTTGCGTTATTTCCAAAAACGCCGGCAAGTCTCTCGTCGGATGCATCGCTGTTTGATAAGTGCAATTTCCCACATTTTTTCCAAGAGCCGATTCTTGGTCTAAAACCGACAAAATAAAAGCTGCTTTTATTCCCGTTGCGTCTTCGGCAAACCTTGCCAGTTTATATGCTTCCTCGAAAGTCAATTCTCCTCCTCCTAACAAATGGAATATTCTGCTTCTTATCTCCGCCGCTGTTTGTTTGGTCTTTTTTAAAAGCTCCTGATATTCGGATTCTTTTCCTTTAGTTACCGTTAAAAGCTCATTTTTTTCCGCTTTTGTCGCCACCACCGCCTGTCTTTGTGAATCTTGATATTTTCTTAAAGCTTCCACGTCATTTTTTTCGAGAGCTAATATTTCTTTTTGATCTATCAGATCATTTCTTAAGACGATTATTTTTTGCAAAGAATTTTTTAATCCTTCCTGCACCAGCATCACGCTGTTCACGTCGTCAAAAAAATTAGACATATCATTATTGCGAAGCAGAATTTCCACGAGTCCCGTCCCCTCCGCCTCATGAATATTCTGCAATATCTCCGCCAGATTATTTTTATTTATATCTATGGAACTTTCTGTTTCTGTTATTTTGTTTACTGTTTTATTTATATCGGAATTCAACCTGTCTAAAGATAAAGTCGTTTGTTTCACTTGCAAATTTAACTTGGCTATGTTTGCTTCTATTCTTTTTATTTCATCCTTTAAAGTCGTTCCTTGTTTCCGATATCCTTCAACCGTCGCTTCATACTCCGCTATTTGTTTTTCAAGCTCTTGAAGTTCCGCTTCTAATTTTGCTCTCTCTTCTTCATTTTCAGCCGCAAAAATAGTTTGATTGGTAGGCGCGTAAACCGAACTGAAAATAAAAAGAAAAGCGAAAAACACCGGAGCTAATTTTCTTAAAAACTTGAACAGGGGGATATTTATTTCCCTTTCTTTCTTTGCTATATAAACCCTTTTTGGAATTTCGCTATAAGGACTTATTTTCCACCTTATATCCAAAAATACTTTTGTTTTTTTTCTGATATCCATCCATTATCAATTATAGCAAAAAACTTTTATTTTTTCCTCCTTTTTATCTTTTTCCCTTTCTCTGAAAAAATTAAAGAGGGGCTTGCGACAATTCTGAGAAAATTCCTGCCTGCCGTTAGGTAGGTTGGCGATTAGCCCTTTTTTCGAAGATTTGTCGCAAGCCTCTCTCTTTCTTTGCTTAATTTAAAATTAACTTTTTTTCTCTTCTTTTTTCTCCCCTGTTTCCCCTCCCTCTTTCTTTTCTCCAATAACTTCCACAGCCGAAACATCTGTCGGCCCAGTCTCTTCTTCTTTTTCCTGCTTCTGTTCTTTTACTGTTACAATAACCGCCTC
Organism: Minisyncoccota bacterium; assembly: GCA_028709185.1. Classification (GTDB taxonomy): domain Bacteria; phylum Patescibacteriota; class Minisyncoccia; order UBA6257; family XYB1-36-10; genus JAQVXM01. The sequence continues at coordinate 2,808 of JAQVXM010000061.1, forward strand.
CGCGTCTTCTTTCACCTCCACTCCCTTCGGTAATTTTATATCTTTTATAAAAACGCTCTTTCCTATTTCATCAAGCGCCGTTATGTCTATTTCAATAGAATGCGGTAAATCTGCCGGCAATGCTTCCACTTCCACTTCATGCAAAACCGTAACCAAGATTCCTCCCAAATTTTGAACTGCCGAGGATTCCCCCTTGAAAATAAAAGGTATTTCGGCTGTTACTTTTTCATCCATTTTAATTCTGTAAAAATCTATATTTTTAAATTCTCCGGATATCGCATCTTTATCAACGCCATAAATCAAAACAGGCGTCTCTTCTCCGTTTACATTTAAATAAACCACGGTATTTTCACCCGCTTCTTTAAAAACATTTTCAAAATCTTTTTTTAAAACAGATAAATGTTCGTTTTCTTTTCCATGCCCGTAAAGCTCGGCAGGAATCATTCCTTTTTCTCTGATTTCTTTTGTTTTTTCTCTGGAAACTTCTCTTTTTTCTGCTTTTAGTTCTAATTTCATAGTAAAAAAAATATATAATAAAACCGCGTAATTTGCAACCCTTTTAAGAAAAATAAAAAAAGAACGATATTTTCCTCCTTTAATTTCAAACTTCTAAACCAAAACAGCTTCCCCGTTTGAAAGCTGTTTTGATTGTTAAAAATCTTTTTTATTAATCGGCTATTTTTTCTCTTCTGTTGTCGGTTCAGTTGTCATCTGCTGCTGCTCTCCTTCCGCCGCCATATTGCTTTGGCTGACCAAATCCGGATTTTTCAAAGCTTCCATTAATTTGCTTCCTTCCGAAACTTTTGCTTTCCAAACCACATTATCTCCGCCTAGATAAATCTTTCCCTCCGGTCCCCAAAAAGAATCCTTAAATCTGGAAATAGAAAAAGGATTGGTTTTGTCGCCTGTTAATTGAAGAATTAATGGATCGTTTATTGCCAATTTTGGAAAATAAGAAATCTGCCCGAAATAAATTTCTCCTGTTCGAAGATAAACCGCGTAATATTGTTTTTTGAATCCGTCCGTCCAAAAATATAATCCGCCGACAATTACTACTAATAAAACAAAGGCCCAAAAAATCCAATTTGAAAACATTCCTTCTCCCTTTTTTAAACTTGGCATTTTAAAAAAATAAAAAAATAATTTTAATAATTGTTCTGAT
>JAQVXM010000062.1 GCA_028709185.1 Minisyncoccota bacterium
TAGAGGGAGAGGACAATCGCTGACCCCAGACCGGATGCGATACCGGCGCTGCGTCCGAATGCGATGGATCTCTGGATGCACAGGATACAGATGGGTCCAACGGGAGCCGTGACAAGAAAACCGACAAGGAGGCCGAGCGAAAAGAACGGGGAGGTGGCTGCCATGAGACAAGTCTCTGCTCTTCCATGTTTGTTTCATCTGATTCTCCGACAGTGGATATATATATCTTCTCAAATCGTTGATTGAAGAAGAAATAAGACATATAATTCTGACGATAATTTCGTCAACATGGATATTGCATCGACACTTGTACAGCTCGGGTTCACCCAGAAAGAGGCCACTGTGTACATCGTGACGCTGGAGCTGGGAATGGCGCCTGCGAGCGTTATTGCGAAGAAGGCGAAGATGAAACGTACGACAGTTCACGAGATCCTGAAGAAGCTGGGCGAGCGAGGTCTTGCAGAATTCTTCATGCGTAAAAATACGCGTTTCTTCTCTGTTCTTTCGCCGAGATCGCTTCTTGAGAAATACGAGACACATATACGAGAATTACAGGGGCATCTTCCGCAGCTTCTCGCAGTCGAAAATCGCATTGTCCGCAAACCAAAAGTTTCTTTCTATGAGGGCAAAGAGGATTTGCGTCGACTCTATCTTGATCCGCTCACATCGAAGACAGAGATTCTCAACTACTTTCATCCGGAGAAATTATTTGAGTACTTTAGTGAAGAATGGGTTCGGCGGGAGGTCATTCGAGAGCGCGTGAAACGAGGCCGTTCCGTGCGCGTATTGATGCCGGATTCCCCGATTGCGCGACAGTTTCAGGCGCGCGGAGCACATGAATTGAGAAATGCGCGGATTGCCAAAGGAATACGACTGTTGCTGCCCAATGAGATCTATATCTATGACAATAAATACAGCATCTTCTCATTCGACGATGATATGGCTCTCGTCATCGAGAGCGAGGATGTTGCGACAACCCAGCGCGCAATCTTTGAGCTCGCGTGGGAGAGCGCACATGTACGGTGATCATGAAAATAGCTCACCACGGGACGAATAGTCGCCTAGAGCATCGGCCTCTGCGGCAACCCCAGCACATTCCAGAAGTTGAGGAAGATCAGGAAGGTGAAGAATGCCAGGAGGGGAACTCCGATCAGGATCAAGAGCGGAACCGACACTCCCTCCTTCCGCTTTACGCTGCGGTATAGGCTGGTGCCTCCGTAGAGCACGGCGACGAGTGCCAGCGGCAGATCGGCCACCTTCAACCACCATTCCGACCACGGCAACCACAGCTCGTTCCGCAGTAGCAGGTAGCAGACGAAAAAACTCCCCGCGAGCAGGTAGAAGAGGAAGCCGGAGAAACGGTGGAGCAGTGCGGACACAGCGTCCATCCTACTTCTTTCCCTTGCGTTGTACCACGATTTGCTTACGCCCCTTGCGCCTGCGGCGGGCAAGCACTTTTTGGCCATCGCGCTTCTGCATCCGTTTGAGGAAGCCGTGTTTGCGCATACGCCGACGCCATTTGAGTTTTCCTTGCATGGGAGATTTGGAGCTCAGCAAGCCTACAGAGTGGCCTCGGGGCGGTCAAGAAATATCAGACTTGGTTATTTTTCGTGGGGGCTAGGGCACCTTGTTCGGTTCCCTAAGCCCCCACACCCCTTTACCCTCCTAACAGTAAACCTCACTGTTCTGTTGGCTCTGTTCTCGACAGATGCATATCAGTGTTATGCGCAAGGTTTGTGTATTTGTTTTGTTTTTTATTCTTTGCGTGTTTTCTTGCGAGATACGACCGCTTTTCTTTGGAACGGTTCCTCCGTAGACTCGGTCGCGATGTACACCCTTGAACGTCTTTCCTCCGGACTTCCCGTACTTACGGCTCCCAGCGACGGGGTGGAGTCAGCCACTGTCATGGTGTTCGCCGGCGCCGGATCGCGCTATGAGCGCAATCAGGACCGCGGCATCAGTCACTTTCTCGAGCACATGTTCTTCAAGGGCGGTGACAAGTACAAGACGACGAAGGATGTGAGCGCGGCCATCGAGGGAGTGGGGGGCGACTTCAACGCATTCACGGGCAAGGAGTATGCGGGGTACTACGTGAAGGCAGCGGCCAAGCATCTCGATCTCTCCTGTGACGTTTTGAGCGACATGCTGCGACATGCCAGGTTTCCGCAGGAGGAGATCGAGAAGGAACGTGGCGTCATCATGGAGGAGGAACGCATGTACCAGGACACGCCCATGTATCGCGCCGGCTGGGATTTCGAACAGCTCCTCTACGGCGATCATCCGCTCGGGTGGGATACCATCGGAACCGAGCAGGTGATCCGGTCCGTCCAGACCGCCGATTTCCTGCGGCACAAAGAGGCGCTCTACACGCCCGACAATCTGGTCCTCGCTTTTGCGGGCAAGGTGGATCAGACGCAGGCGCGCAGTCTGGCGGACAAATATTTCACCGATATTGCCGGTCAGAAGAAGAACGCGTTTAAGCCCTTCAATGCGTTCGGTTCCGATCGGGTGTATCTACGCACCAAGAAAACTGAGCAGGCGCACCTCGTGCTTGGCGTGCCCGGTGTTGGCGCGCTCGACAAAGACCACTTCGCCGTGAAACTGCTTGCCATCATCCTAGGCGGCAATATGAGCTCGCGCATGTTCCTCAATATCCGCGAGGCCAAGGGTCTGTGTTACTACATCTCGACGGAAGTGGACAGCTATCTGGATGCCGGGTCCCTCTCGACGCGCGCCGGCATCGATCAGTCGCGCCTGCACGAGGCCATTGCTCTCATCATCCATGAGTATGATGAATGTGCCAAGAATGGCATCACCGATGAGGAGCTCACGCGCGCCAAAGATTACTTCACCGGCCGCATCACGCTCTCGCTCGAAGACACCGAGGAGCGCGCGCACTTCTACGGCAAGCAGCAACTGCTGTACCCCGAGGTGCGCGATATTCCACAGTACTTTCAAGAAATCGCCAAGGTGACCAAGACGCAGGTGAATGCACTCGCCAAACGGCTTCTTACGCACAAGGCATTGCGGCTCGTGGTCATTGGTCAGGAGGAGAACAAGACGAAGCTGGGAGAACTCATCAAATAATTGAGAATGTAGAATGTAGAATGTAGAATGAAAACGAAATGAAGCAAGATCGTGAAAATCCCGTGCTGGATAAAAGTTATCAATTCGCTCTCCGGGTGGTGAAAGTTTTTCAACATTTAACCGAAGAGAAGCGTGAATGGGTTCTCAGCAAACAATTTCTATGTTCAGGAACGAGTGTTGGAGCAAATGTGCGCGAGGCCGTGCATGCACAGAGCAAAAAGGAATTCATTGCCAAGCTCAACATTGCGCTTAAAGAAGCCCAAGAATCAGATTATTGGGTTTGTCTTCTCCGTGATGGTGGTTATTTGACAGTTGCAGAATCCTTACCGCTCCTCAAGGATGTGGATGAACTCATTAGTCTTCTCACTTCCATCATCAAATCCAGCCGCAATAATTTATAATTTCTCATTCTCAATTCTACATTTTTAATTCTACATTCTACATTCCTATGCGCACTCTCATCCTCCTCAAACCCGATGCTGTCACGCAGAAGATCTGCGGCAAAGTCCTCTCGCGCTTTGAAGAAGCGGGCCTGAAGATCTGCGGCATGAAGATGATTCACTTGGATCCGTCTCTGCTGCGCGAGCACTACGCGCACATCGCCGATAAGCCTTTCTATCCTGAGGTTGAGCAGTTCATGAGTTCCGTCCCCGTGATTGCCATGGTGCTGGAAGGGGAGGAGGCGGTGGCGAAGGTGCGCGAGATGCTGGGTGTCACCGACAGCCGCAAAGCCGCCCCCGGCACGATCCGCGCCGCGTATGGCAAGGATCAGATGGTGAACGTGGCCCACGCATCGGACAGTCCAGAGACCGCGCAGAAAGAAGTGCGCCGGTTCTTCGCAGAGAGTGAACTTTTCACGTACTGATCACCTTACCGAC
>JAQVXM010000063.1 GCA_028709185.1 Minisyncoccota bacterium
AAAAAATATAAAAAATGGACAGGGTATTCGGTTGGTTATTGGCTAGTGAAAGAATATTTAAATACAAATCCTGATTTTTTATGGAAGGAGATAATAAAAAAAGATTCTGAAGATTTTTTAGAAAAGAAAAAATAAAAAGAAGCATAGTTTTTAGCTATGCTTCTTGCGTCTATGGAAGTGGTAGTTTTTACTTTCCGCCGCATTGACCGTTACCGCCGCCGCTGTTCGAACTGCACTGTTCCTGGTATTTAATTAACCAGGAAGGTGGCTTCAATTTAGCTGTAGTCTTCCATGAGAATTTTTTTGGTGTCTTCACGATAAATTCATCTCCTTTCTTTTTTAGAATAATAAAAATTCTATTATTATGATATTTGTATTTACTATTTTTGTCAATAAAGATGATTATCGCGTAAAAGAACTCTTTTACATTGAAATCGGTCTTTTTTAAAAAGAATGCTTAAATGCCTCTGTTGAAGTTCAGATCAACGTCTTCACCCCCGACGCCGAAGAAACGAACTGATAAGAGAATTATAAAATGATTGCAAAAAACCGCCTCTTTATAGGCGGTTTTTTTCTTTTCTTTTTGATCGTTTCTCTATAATTGACTCTTTTTCATAAAAATCGTATATTCATAACAAATGAATAAAAAACTTATTTTTTCAATAATCATCACAATCTTAGCCATTTCGGCTGTTTTTGCGTATCAAAAATATGGAAAACCGGAATCTGTAAATCCGGATAATGGAAACACTCCTCCTGTTTCAAATGAAAATGAAAAGTATAAAGGAGAAACAATATTAGAAGCTGATGGTTGGAAAAAATACACCAATTCCTATTGGGGGATTGAGTTTAGATTCCAAGATAAGGAGGATGAAGTAGTAGTAGAGGGGGGGAGTAATGGTATAACTTTATCAGGAGAAAAAGATGATTATGTATACATATACATAGGAAATATACATTCTCTTGATAAAATAACCCTCAAACAATATATAGAAGAAAGAAGAGCTTGGGATTATTGGCAAATGAACGGTGAATTAATTTCCATAAAAGAAATAACAAACGAAAACAATCTTACTTTTACTGAAACTTCCGTGGATTATGGAAAGTCTATATCTAAAACTTACTTTATTGAATACCCAAAGAATGGAAAGGATTTTTTAAAAATTTTTATTGGCACAAACCAACAGCTTCTTAAAGAAGTAGTAAATTCCTTCCGCTTCATTGACTAACAATCAATAATCTCGTAGAATAAAAACAATTTATTTAAGACTTGAAGCTATGTGATAAACAAGCTTTTTTGTCATAAATAAAATGAACCTTAACAACTTAATACACTGAAAGGATTCACCGTCATGAAAGTAAAACCCCTGTTTTTCTGTCTTTTCGTTCTGATTTTCGAATCAGTAGAAACCTTCGCCGAAAGAAAAGTCCTCGATGTTCCCTGCGTCGGACAAGTCATTAATTTGACTCTTTTTCATAAAAATCGTATATTCATAACAAATGAATAAAAAACTTATTTTTTCAATAATCATCACAATCTTAGCCATTTCGGCTGTTTTTGCGTATCAAAAATATGGAAAACCGGAATCTGTAAATCCGGATAACGGAAACACTCCTCTTGTTTCAAATGAAAATGAAAAATATAAAGGAGAAACAATATTGGAAGAAGATGGTTGGAAAAAATACACCAATCCCTATTGGGGAATTGAATTCAGATTCCAGGATAAGGAGGATGAAGTGGAGATAGTTGAAGATAGTTCTGGTTTGGAATTAATAGGAGAAAATGAACATATATATATATATAGGAAAATTTGATAATCGCCAATACTCTGATTTAAGAGAATATGTTGAAAAATCTGGTTTTGGTCACACTCAAAATACAATTGGAATTCCGTCTATTGAAGAAATAACAAATCAGAATGATATAAAAATTTATAAAGTTTCAGTTCTTGATTTTTTAAGTAAAAATCAATACGTATCTTTTGCTATAAACTATAATAAAAATGACAAAAATTATATTGGGATAAAAAACGCGGGTTCTAACGAACTTGGCCAACAACTTCTCTCCTCCTTCCGCTTCATTGACTAACAATCAATAATCTCGTAAAATAAAAACAATTTATTTAAGACTTGAAGCTATGTGATAAACAAGCTTTTTTGTCATAAATAAAACGAACCTTAACAAATTAATACACTGAAAGGATTCACCGTCATGAAAGTAAAACCCCTGTTTTTCTGTCTTTTCACCCTGCTTGTTTTTTATTTGACTCTTTTTTATAAAACTCGTATATTCATAACAAATGAACAAAAAGCTTCTATTTTCAATAATCGTAGCATTAATCGCTCTTGCGGCTGTTTTTGCGTATCAAAAATATGGAAAACCGGAAGAAATCTCTTTAAATATAGACACTTCCGACTGGTTGACTGAAGTTAAAATTAATGTAAGTTTTCCGAGTAATTATTCTCTTATAAAAAATAATGAAATAAATCGTCGTGGTTCTTTTATGTCTTATAATTTTAAAAAATCTGAAAATTATCAAACTCCATATTTATATGAGCTCCAATTTTTTTCTGAAAAATCAATAAAAAACTTTACAAAAAACTGCGAAAAGGAAAATACTCTATGTTTTGAAGGAGATTATCCTAGTTTAGCCAGATATTTTGAGCAAAAAAAATATTTTTTTCAAGGAGAAAATTATCAAGACTTCGAATTAAAAAAATTTAATACTCGTTATTGGTTTGTTTCAAACCATAAGTGTTCTGGTGATGATTGTTTAATTCGTGAATACACGACATTTTTAAATGACACTAAACTCGATGTTTGGATATTAATGTCTAACCTTACCGAAGAGAAAAAATCTGATGATCTTTTTATTAAATTAAAGGTAGATTTTAATTAAAATTATTTTTCTTATTTCCATTTCACCAACTAATCTTACAGCTACTTCAATAAGCTTTAAGGCTTATTCATAGTGGCTATAAGTAGTCACTAAGTTCTTTAACAACTTAATAAAACTCTATTCGGAGGTAACTTTAGTCATGAAAGCTTCATTAGTAACTCTTGTCACTCTCGTTATTTGGGGGAATTTCTCGTATTCAGAAGTGAATATTTCAGACATTCCCGTAGCTTCTAGCTTCTATCCGCCTGTTGGAGATAGAAATGCGAATGTTGGTGATAATTTAAGATGGGGAGACTGTAATGGTTATTCAACTTGGTTGTTTCCTGGCTGGTATTCCTTTACTAATTTCAACACTCAAAAGGATTATCAAGAAGAATGGTATAGTGAAAATCCGCCTTACTCCTATCATCCTGGCGAAGATTGGAATGGTAATGGTGGTGGAAACTCCGACCTTGGCCAACCTGTCTTTTCCGTATCTTCTGGCAAGGTTATTTTTGTCGGAACAGGTTTTGGAAACACTATTGTTGTCGTCCATAAACTCTCAAGCGGAGAATTGGTTGCTTCTCTTTACGCCCATCTTGATTCAATTTCTGTGAATCAAAATCAGGAAGTAACCCGTTCAAGTCAAATCGGAACAGTAGGAAATTCTGGAACAACAGTGGCCCACCTTCACTTTGAAATCAGGCGTGAAAGTATGTTAATTAAAGATTCAAGCGGAAATATTTCTCTTCGCTATCCGGCTAATCATTGGCCGGGAACAGATACCGCTTTTATTTCTTCAAACTACTATCCTCCCTCCGATTTCATCCTCTCTCATCAATCTTCCGAAACTTCTCTTGTTGGTATGTTTCAAGACGGCTGGCATTCCGGTCCTTCCGACGCCATCCTCTCCTGTTACAACAGCCTCTCCGGAAACAAAGGTTCTCCCATAGACAACAACGGCGGAGGAATCTATGTCCATGACTGGCTTGGAGTAACAATCCAAGACTTTGGAAACTCAAGCTATGGAGATGACGGCATGTATGCCATCGTCTTCAATC
>JAQVXM010000064.1 GCA_028709185.1 Minisyncoccota bacterium
GGCTGATATCTTTCAACTGCCCTTGCATCATTAAAAATGCTTCTCCTTGCCCTTTTTCCCCTTCATTTACGCCACCTATTTTTTTCCATAATTTCCACCACAAAAACGTTAAAATAGCAAAAGCTCCTCCTAAAACCCACCATAAAACATTTTCCATACCCTAAAATTACCACAAAAAAATATTTTTTAAAATTATATTTTTTCTTCCGAAGCTTTCAAAGTTATCCACACTCTTGACAAATTCTCTCAATTTTCTATATTTATCACAGCACAATTTAAAAGGAGGAAGGTCAAATGAAGAAAGAGGAGCAACAACCCCCCGCGGAATGGCTGAATAACTTGCAGAAAGGAAGTGCAGTCAGAATCGTTCTGGCTGTAAGAAAAAATAAAAGAACAACTTTTTTAGGAAAAGTTGTTAATGTAACAAATAGAATCATAGAAGTAGCTCCGGAAGAAAACTTTGGAGTTGATCCTTTGCCTTTTGGAAGAAAAACAGGAAGAGGGACAGGGAGATTTGAAAATACTCGCTGGCTTCAACCAGCATAAAAAACAAGACAAGAGCCGAGAAATCGGCTCTTTTTTTTATTTTCAATCCAAGTTTTAATTTAAAAAACTAAATTCTCTGTTTTTCCTAAATCAAAAAAAGTTTTTATATTTTTTGCAGTTGTGTTTAAAATTCTTTCTTTTGCTTCTCTTGTGTTAAAAGCCGAGTGAGGAGTTACAATCACATTATTCATATCAATCAAAATATGATTTTCTAAAAGCACTTTCAAATCGGTTTTTTCCTCGCCTTTTAACAAATATCCCATCTCGTCTTTTATCGCTCCTTCTTCCTCAAATACATCAAGTCCGGCGCCGCCCAAATGCCCGCTTCTTAAAGCTTTAACAAGCGCATCCGTTTCCACCACTCCTCCTCGCGCCGTGTTTATTAAAATCGCTCCTTTTTTCATTTTTAAAATATTGTCTTTGTTTATAAGGTGATGTGTTTCCGGCGCATAAGGAACATGAAGAGAAACAACATCCGACTCCGCCAAAAGTTCATCCAAGCTATTTTTATATTCAAAACCAAGTTCAGACGCTAATTCCAATTTAGGATTTTTATTATAGGCAATGACTTTCATTTCAAATCCTTTGGCAATTTTTATAGTATGTTTTCCAATATTTCCGGTTCCCACCACTCCTATAGTTTTCCCTTTTAAATCAAAACCTTCTAAACCTTCATAAGAATAAACTCCTTTCTCTCTTAAACGGTCATAAGCTTCATAAATTCTGTGCGATAAGGTTAAAAGTAAAGCAAAAACATGTTCTGCAACCGTATTTTCCCCATAAGTTGGCACATTCGCTACTTGTATTCCCCTTTCTTTGCAATAATTAAGATCAATATGATCGAATCCGGTTGAACGAGTTGCTATCATCTTTAAATTAGAAAATTTGTCTAGAATTTCTTTGGTTAAAAGAGAACCGACAAAAACAGAGATTGCTTCATAATCCTTATTTTCCGCTAAATTTTCCTCTCCTGCCTCTGTTTCAAAAAATTCCGCCTCCTGTCCTGCTAAAGCTCTTTCTAAATAATCCCTCTCCCATCCTTTTATCTCAAAAACTCCTATTTTCATGCTTTGTATTATAACATTATTTTTTTAAAGACCCCTAGAATATAAAATCAGGGATTATTCTATAAAGATTTATTTAAAATCTTTTCAATTTCTGATAATCGAAAATATTTATTAAGCCGATATTTAGTTTCCGGAGCTCCTGACTTTATTCCCCAAGCCGATAATCCCACGGCAAGATCCGCAATAAAATCATCTTCCGTTTCCCCGCTCCTGTGCGAAACTATCAATTGCCATCCGGCTTCATGCGCTATTTTTGCCGCTTCGATAGTTTCCGTTAAACTTCCTGCCTGATTCGGTTTTATTATTATTGCGTCCGCCGCTCCGGCATCTACCGCCATCTTTACCCGATGCGGATTAGTGGAAGTCAAATCGTCCGCCACAATATAAATTCCCTTTCTTTTATTGATTATTGCAAACTCTCCGAAAGCATCTTCAAAAAACGGATCCTCCAAAGCGATTATTCCGTATTTATGGATCAAATACTCATAATATTCTTCCAAATCTTTAGCGCTTAATTCTTCTTTATTAAGTTTATATTTCGCTTTATCTTTCTCGTAAAAACTGCTGGCTGCAGCATCTAGTGATAAATCAAAAGAAATTTTTTCCCGAAAAGCAAATTCTCTCGCAGTTTCTTTTAAAATTTTTATCGCTTGTTCATTTCCTCTTATCGGCGCTGAAAATCCTGCCTCGTCTCCTAATTTTATTTCTCCCGCCTCAAATCTATTCTTTAATTCCTCCTCCAATTCTCTATAAAATTTTTTCGCCGCCATTATTCCTTCCGCTATCGTTTCATGTTGAGGAATAACTTGAAATTCCTGAATTTCTAAATCATTATCCGCGTGACTTCCTCCGTTTATCATATTAAAAATCATTCGCGGCAATGTCGGATTAACCCTATGCATTGTCCCCTGATAAATTTTATTTATATATTCAAAAAGCTCCAGCTCCTCCTCTTCTGCTTTTAATCTAGCAAAAGCCAGACTCAAAGCTAAAATTAGATTTCCTCCCAATCTTTTCTTATTTTCTGTTCCGTCCAATTTTATTAAAAAATTATCAAACTCGTCTTGATAAAGAAAATCTATTTTTGTTATTTTTTCTCTAACCTCTTCTTCAAAAATTTTTTTAGCCTCCCGCGGATTTAAAACAAACGCTTCATAAGCGCTACGGCTCTTTCCGGACGGCACTGACGATTTAACTCTTTTTCCTTTTCCGCTTTCCATTTCCGCCTCCAATGTTTCTTGCCCTCTCGAATCTAAAATTATTTTAATTTCTGCTTCTTTTATTTTCATTTCTCTAAATTATATCACGTCATTTGAAAAATAATATAAAAAAGCTTATATTATTTTCAGTAATATTAAAACAAAAAAAGGAGATGACAGAAATGAATAAATCTATAAATATTCCCATCGATCCTTTAGATAGAGATTATCCCAATTCTGAAATAACCGAAAAAACGAGAGAAGTGACAACACAAGCTGCTCGTTCCGGTCACTTCAGTTCTATACCCACAAGAATTGCCTTAGGAAAATTTTTTACAGACGAAGAATATAATAAATTGAAAGAAAAAATATCCAGAGAATTTAATAAAAAATAAAATTTTAAACCTCCGATTTAATCGGGGGTTATCTTTTTTTATTTTTTTATCTTTGATAGATGCATTAAAGTCGGCATCACTGAATCCGGATTTAAAGACATGCTTTCAATCCCCTCCTTCATTAAAAATTCGGCAAATTCCGGATAATCACTTGGCGCCTGACCACAAATTCCAACATATTTTTCTCTTTTCTTGCATGTTTTTATTATCTGTCTTATCAACTCCTTCACCGCTTCATCTCTCTCGTCTGTTATTCCCTGAAGAAGCTTATCGCTATCGCGGTCTATTCCTATCGTAAGTTGTGTTAAATCATTCGAACCAATTGACATTCCGTCAAAAATATCAAGAAACTGCTCGGCTAAAATCACATTGGACGGAATCTCGCACATAACGTAAATTTTCAAGCCGTTTCTGTCTCGTTTATTTCTTGATAACCCGTTCTCTTCCATTATTTTTATTACTTTTTTCCCTTCTTCCACTGTTCGGCAAAAAGGAATCATTACTGCTGTATTTGCTAAACCCATTTCGTCTCTCACTTTTTTTATTGCCTGACATTCTAAATCGAAAGCCGCTCTGAAATTTGGATGATAATATCTCGAAGCCCCCCGCCACCCGATCATCGGATTATCTTCTTTTGGTTCAAACTCTTCTCCGCCAAGAAGCGTCGCATATTCATTTGTTTTAAAATCGGAAAATCTTACTATTACCGGTT
>JAQVXM010000065.1 GCA_028709185.1 Minisyncoccota bacterium
TGATTAAAAAATAGAGAAAAGACAGAATTTAAGGGAAAAAAATAGCAATTAATAAATAATAATTAAAAGAAAAACAGTTAGAATAGAATGGTTTGGGTAAAGTGTTTTGGCAACTTCTATTGACATTATTATTTGTTTATGCTATACTTATAGCAGTAAAATTGAAAAGAAAATATTATTTTCTCGGTGTCAGTGCGAAGCGATTTAAAAAATCATGGACGAAAATGTTAACTGGCCGAGAGAAAAAATAGTCAAAAATGGCGAAAGGATTTAGGTATTATGAAGATTGCCATTAATAATTTCGTAACTCGACAAACAGCGGATTCTCGTTTTTCCCACTTTGCGGGAAGTTTCGAGGAGTTAGCTTCCTTGGTGGAAGCGAACTTTTCTAAAGCCGAGCCGGGATACAAAGACGGAGTCTTAAGGATTCCGGTGCCGGCGGAAGGGTTTTTTTCAGGCGTCATTCATTTGACGCCAGAAACCGAGCTAGTCGCTCGGTTCCAACCGAGGCGGCAAGGTGAGGACCCGTACGTCGTCGTCACCGCCCGCGGAGAGAAAGCTCCGGCGGCCGTAGTGGAAATAATTGTTTACCGCCATGATGTTTTGGCGGCGAATAATGATAATTCAACCGTGGACGAATGGGAGATTGTGAGCATCAATGCTCGCGACACCCAGGAACCGGAGCCGCAGCATCCCGTGTCTATGGCACGGAATGTGCTGGGTTTGGCGGGAGGTTCTTCGGCGAGTTACACCGCCGAAGAATTTGCAAAATCAATTGTTTACTGGTCTACAAGGGCGATGGTGGAACCACCTGCCGCGTAGATTGCACGCCCGTGGTCAAACGTTTTTACAGCGTTTTGACCACGGGTTTTTATTTTAAAAAAAATTATAAATAGGTTTAATCCCTCGCGGAGATTCGCGAGGGATTTTTTATTATTGACATTTTTATTTGTTTATGCTATACTTATAACAGTAAAATTGAAAAGAAAATAATATTTTCTCGGTGTCAGTGCAAAACGATTTAAAAAATCGTGGACGAAAATGCTAACTGGCCGAGATTAGAAAAAAGGAGGCCATTAAAATGGCCAGAACTCTAGAAGAAGTAAAAAGGGTTTTAAACACCGAAAAGGTGTTTGAGACTTCAACATCGTTCGGAATAAATATGTTTGGCAAGTATGAACCAAACATAACGTTCATCCTTCAAAAAAATTTTGAAGGAAAGCTGCTGGTTTATCGGTATGATGAGCCGGTGAAGGAAATGATCAGAGGCATGAACGTCGATTTCGACGGGGATGTCTCGGTCCTCTTCGGTGACTTTTGGAAGTCGCGAAAGAGTGGCGGGGCCTGTTTTCGGCCAAAGCCGATAACAGAAGCCAATCATGTTTTACTAAAAGTCTCCTGGGGAGGAGCTTTTAGTAGAAATTCAGGAATGAGAAACCACATTCCTGAGGGCGCGCTTTATTACCGGCGCGCCAAGAGTAACGGGGGCGGAGCGGGGTGTGACTACCTCGTAGTCCCTGTCGGTTTTTTTTGCGTCGTCCACGACGCAGAAATCGACGGGGAGGAAAAACCGCCACAAACAAACTTTGAGCGGAGAGCGAAAGCTGTCCGCGAGAAGTTTGTCGCTGCTGATCGCGAGCAGCGAGAGAGAGAGACGGCCGAAAAAAAGGCCGTCACAAAGATGGAGGAGGAGAGCCGAGCCGCAAAAGAAAAATGCGTAGATCGGCTCCAAGAAATCAGCGCCCGACTAGTGGCGCTTGGAAAAAATCCTCTAAGATTAGAGGATGACAGATATTGGGGTGGTAGTGGCTTGGCTTTATGGAGCTACTACTCGGAAAGAAACGTCCTCTATGAGGAGGAGAGAGTCGCCTCAATAGAGGAAAGGGGGTGGTAGAGAGTCCTACTGCCCATCATTGAAAGTTTAATCCCTTGCGGAGATTCGCGAGGGATTTTTTATTTTGCTTATATAAATAATATTTTTAACAGAAAACCACCTATAGCGTTTTTAATCAGAGTAATAATGATAAGAACAGTATAGAAGTTTTTTAATTATGCTTTGCTTTACTCAGGGACTAAACGTAGATTTTTGTTTTGACAAAAAGAGAAGTTCTTTATATACTATTCTCCAATATGACTACAGCAACAAAGACGGGAAAAAAGAATTCTCCGATGATGAAAATAATGAAAGCAGAACCGGAGCTTTTTTCGGTTTTAAAAGAAGGTGATCTCGTTCAAGCCAGATTTTTAGAACAAAAAGGAAACGAAGTTTTTTTTGATTTAAACAGATTCGGAA
Organism: Minisyncoccota bacterium; assembly: GCA_028709185.1. Taxonomy (GTDB): domain Bacteria; phylum Patescibacteriota; class Minisyncoccia; order UBA6257; family XYB1-36-10; genus JAQVXM01. Next base: position 2,294 of record JAQVXM010000065.1, read on the forward strand.
CAGGGATTGTTTTTGGAAGAGAATTTAATAATGGAAGAGAAATAGTACGCGGATTAAAATTAGGAGACGTTATAAACGCAAAAGTAGCGGAAGTGGACGGAGAAAGCGGATTTACCGAACTTTCTTTAACAGAAGCCGATAAACATAAAATCTGGCAAGAGTTTAAAGAAATGAAAGAGAGAGATGAAATTTTAAAAGTTTTAATAACAGCAGCCAATGCCGGAGGATTATTAACGGAAGTAAAAGAAGTAAAAGCATTTTTGCCAGTGTCACAGCTTTCCAATGAACACTATCCAAGAGTAGCCGATAATAATAAGGAAAAAATTCTAGAGGAATTAAAGGAATTTGTCGGAAAAGAGTTGGAAGTAAAAATAATGACGGTTAATTCCAAATTGAACAAGTTAATAATTTCTGAAAGAGAAATATCCGATAAAGGAGTGCAAGAAATGTTAAAAAATTATAAAACAGGAGACATTGTTGAGGGCATAATTTCCGGAGTGGCTGATTTTGGAGCTTTTCTTAAATTTGCCGATCATCCAGAAGTAGAAGGATTAATTCATATTTCCGAACTTGACCATAAATTAGTAGAGAATCCAAAAGAAATAGTGAAAGTAAACGATGCAGTAAAAGCAATGGTAACAGAAATAAAAGACGGAAGAGTTTCTCTTTCCTTAAAAGCATTGAAGCCCGATCCATGGAAAAATATGAATGAGAATATAAAAGAAGGAGAAAAAGTAAAAGGCGTTCCTTTTAAATTCAATCCATTCGGAGCATTCGTAAATGTAGAAGGAGCCGATGTGCAAGGATTAATTCATGTTTCAGAATTTGGCGGAGTAGATGAAATGAAAAAAGAGCTGGAATTAGGAAAAAAATATGATTTTATAATTGATGTTCTAAAACCAGAAGAAAAAAGGCTAATTTTAAAAATAAAAACGGAGAAGAAAAAAGAAAAAGAAAAAAAGACAGAGAAAGAAAATTAAAATTAAAAACGGCTTTTAAAAAGAGCCGTTTTTAATTAAAGTTAAAGTAATTTCAAAAAACAGTTTGCAAAAAAAATTCAAAACAAATAAAATAAGTTGGCAATATGAAAACTTTTTTAAAAAATTTAGCGTGGGTTTTTTTGGCTTTTATCATCATTTCAATAATGTTTTCGGCAATGACCGGAACTTTCACCGAAAAAAAACAAATAACACTTAACAATTTAGCATTAAAAATAAATGCGCTGGAAGTAGAAAAAATAACAGTAAGCGGAAATAATCTAACAGTAAAATTAAAAGACGGAGAAGAGATGACTGCTAAAAAAGAAGCAGAGGCATCATTAAGTGAAACTTTGTCAAATTACGGAGTTGATCAAAAAGCGTTTCGGGAAATTCCAATGGAAGTAAAAGACGAAAGCGGACTTCAATTTTGGGCTAGCGTTCTCATTCCAACATTACTTCCTATTATTGCCATAGGAGTAATTTTTTGGTTGTTATTCCGAAACGCCAAAAGCGGAATGAACCAAGCATTTACTTTTGGTCAATCAAAATTAAAATCTTTTAATCCATTTAAAAATAAAGTTGATTTTAACGATGTGGCCGGATTATACGAAGCAAAACAGGAATTAAAAGAGGT
>JAQVXM010000009.1 GCA_028709185.1 Minisyncoccota bacterium
ATAAACAAAAGGAGGAGCCGACATTATTTTTATTTTTTTATCTCCTAAAAATAAATTTTCTGCCTTGAATATTTTAACTGCTTCCACCGCTGTTTCCGGATTCATCTTCCAATTAAATATTAATGTTTTCATATTTTTATTCGTCTTTTTTTATTTCCTTAAAACAAAAACTAAACCTTGCCTACTTTTCATTCTAACAAAATTCCAATCAGAATAAAATTAACAAATCAATAAAAAATAAAAGCTCTGACAATTCAGAGCTTTTATTTTTTTATATTTTCGAATTCTTAGCGAATTTCATAAACCAAATTAACACTTATTGTCACTTCTTGTGATCCGGCTTCAACAACAGGAGCAGATTCAAGAACCATGTCGCCACCCATTCCATAAGCCGAAGAACTCATCGTCTTAGCATAATAAGGATAATAGTTGCTGTCACTTATTGAAACCAAATCCCCCAATCTGAATCCCGCCGCTTCTGCCATTTCTTTTGCTTTTTTCTCCGCCTTTTCTATTGCTTCTTTTCTTGCTTCGTTTTGAGCTATCGTCGGATCATCTATTGTAAAATTCAAACTGGAAACCGAATTAGCGCCTGCTTTCACAACTCCTGTAAGAATATCTCCGGTCTTGGAAAAATCTCTCACCTTAACAGAAACTGTTTGTGTTACCGTATATCCAACAATTTCTGGCGGTAAAATCGAGCCACTGGTCATAGCCCGATAATCGTTATTTTTATATCTGGGATTAATGCCATATCCTTGCGTTTTTATATCTTTTGCTTCTATTCCAGATTCCTTCAAAAAAGCTATAGCCGCATTTACTTTCTCCGTATTATCGCTTTGTAATTGCGCCACATCTTTTCCGCCTTCAGTTATCACGCTAAAACTGAATTCCGCCACATCCGGAATTACAACCGTCTTTCCCTCCCCAGTCACGGAAAAACTTTTTGGCGAACTTATTGAACGATCATAAACACTCGTATACTTATAAGAAGAATATCCGACCAAAATTAAAGCAAAAATACCCGCCCATCCTAAATATTTTTTTACTATTTCACTCATTTTTTATTTTTTAAATTATAATTATAATTATTTTACCAAGAAAGAAACTCTCGCTACTGCCGTTATTTTCTTTTCAATCGTAGAAGTATCATACATGCCATAATCCGAAACTTCAATAGAATTTGGCTGAGTTATCTGAAAAACTCCTTGACTAGCGCTTTTCAAAACTCCCAACTTTCCTCCCGAACTCTCGGCAATATTTTTAGCTCGTTCTCTTGCATTCACTGTCGCTTCTGCTAGCATCTCTATTTTTAAATCAGAAAGCTTACTGTAAAAATAATCTAAATTCTGACTGGAAAAAACTATTCCGCGATTTGTTAAATAATTCACCGAATCCTGCGCCAGTTTGGTAATTTTTGCTACATCCGTTGATTGAACAACAACTGACTGTTGAAATGAATATCCGGAAATTCGGTCAGCGCTGCACAACCTTCCTCCAAACTTATCATACATGTAATTATTAGTTTCCTCGCAGGTTGAACTCACAAAAACCGGCTGAACCGTTATTTCAGAATCTAAAACTCCTTGACTCTTAAAATAACTTATAACTGCCTCCAAGTCTTTCTTCATATCCGCGCTTCCGGCATTAAGTCCTCCCGCTCCGACAGACCGTGAAAAATTCGAAGACCATCTTGCCGTGTCTGAACTTATCATCCGCTCAGAACTTCCTGTCACTGTAATAGCATTTTCTATAGATCTTGTTTTATAAAAATAACTCGACCAAAGAAAAACTCCGATAATAATGGAAATACCCAAAATTACCGCTGGACGAACTAAAAAATCCTTATTATTTTCTCCCATTTTTTTATTTTTTTAATCTTAAATAACTATCTTATTATAACAAATAAGATAAATTTTTAAAATAAATCATTTTTAGAAATTAATAATTGTAATCTTTTATTTTAAATTTTAACTGAATCAAACTAGCACGCCTTTAATAAACTGAAAATTTTTCTGACTTAATATTTATCAAATCCTTAATCTTCTAAATATTATCCAAAAAATCATTAAGTTTTATCATTGTGACCCCTACGGGAATCGAACCCGTGTTCCGGCCGTGAGAGGGCCGTGTCCTAGCCGCTAGACGAAAGGGCCATTAACTACAGAATTTAAATTATCTTTGAAGGATTAATTCTTTTGCTTTCATCGGCTCCATCATTATTTCTTCCACAGCTTTTTCCATTTTTAAATCCTTTCCGCCTTTAATTAAAATCAAATCTCCTTCCTTTAAAATTTCTTGTATTTTTTTTCCAGCTTGATATGAATCTTCAAAAGAAAAAATATTTTTTTTCGACATCCCGGTTTTTCCAGCCGCCTCCGCTATAAACTTTGATCGAGCTCCTGCAGTTATAACAATATTGGCCGATTTTGCCGCTTTTCTTCCAGCTTCTTCATGTGCTTCCACGGAATATCTCCCAATCTCAGTCATATCTCCCAAAACTGCTATTTTTCTTTTTGCCGAAAGTTTTTTTAAAGTTTCAAGAGCGGTAAAAAGAGATAACGGAGAAGATTCATAAGTATCATCTAAAATAAAAGTTTTCTTTATTCCCTTTATAATTCTCATTCTGCCTTTTAATGGAGAAAAAGAAGATAAAGCTTGAGAAATCTTAACTAAATTTATGCCTAAAATCAATCCGACCGCTGTTCCTGCCACCGCAGCATATGCTTGTATTTTTCCAACAGTTCCATTTATTCTTACCGGCACAAAAGTTTCCCGATCTCCTATTTTAAATGAAATTCCTTTTGGCCCTTCCTCATCTTCCCTATTCTCAAAACCGGAAACTAGAATATCTGCTCCTTTTTTAAATCCATAAGTTATTATTTTTCCTTTTGTCCGTTCTTTCATTTTTAAAACTTCATGATCGTCATAATTCAAAATCGCAAAACCGGAAGTTGAAAGATATTCCACTATTTTCCCTTTTTCTCTCATAGCTGCCTGTGGACTTGAAAAAAATTCTGTTCCGGAAGGAACTTCTCCAAAAGCTGTCAAAACAGCAATATTAGGTCTGGCAAAAGATAAAATTTTCTTTAAATTTTTTTCCCTGCCGCTTTCGTATTCTAAAATTAAAACTTCCGGATATGAGGAAGATTTTAAAATAAGTCGAAAAATCGAAAAAAATATCAAAGAAAAAATCGCCAAAAATGATTTTTTTTCTCCTCCTAAAATAGTAAGAAGAGCAGCGAGTTCCGCATCATCAAAATCTTTCATCATTCTTACTTTTTTATGTTGTTTTAAAACCGAAAAAATAGCTTCCTTAGCTAAAGTTTTTCCCACTCCTCCGGCCACCCCGATTATTTCCGGGCGATATTTTTTTAAAGTATTTTTTGCGATAATTCGCAACGTTGTTCTAATCATTTATCTTTTTTCCGTCTCTTTGTCCGGAGGAATATTATAATAATTTAAAATAAATTCCGCTAGTTCACGAAAAGCAGGCACTACAGTTTGTCCGGCAAGTGGCGCTCCAGCTGGTTCATCTAATTTTATTAAAATAACAAATCTTGGATTAAAAGCGGGAGCAAATCCGGAATAAGTATTTATCACCTGATCGGTGTATCCTCCTTTTTTAAAATTAGGCACCTGAGCTGTCCCTGTTTTTCCCGCCACATTATAACCGGAAATCGCCGCAACCTGAGCTTTTTCCACGGCCGAAATCATCATTTCCGTTATTTCTTTTGCTGCTTCTCCACCAACTGCCACTCCTTCTTCTTTAATACCGTCTCTGGCGTTTATAGTCGGCTTAACTAAAATTCCTCCGTTTGCAATAGCCGACACCCCGCGCAAAAGTTCGATTGGCGTTAAAGAAACTCCCTGTCCAAAAGAAACAGTGGCGAAATTAATATCTTGCGGATTTTTTTCCAAACTTCCAAAAGTTCCTGCCACTTCTCCTGGTAAAGTTATTCCAGTTTTTTCATCAAACCCAAAGGTATTTATATATTCCAAAAATTTGGAATGTCCGATTTGTTTTTCTACAAAAACCATTCCCGTATTCAAAGATTGTTCAATCACATTTGTCATTGTTTGCGTACCGTGTGCTTTCAAATCCCAATTTCTTATTGTTCGCCCGTTCATTTTTACTTCTCCAGAATCATAATAAGTTGTTTCCGGCGTTACTGCCCCGCTATCCAAACCCGCCGCCATTGTAAAAATTTTAAAAATTGAACCCGGTTCATAAATTGATTGAACGCTTGGATTTAAAAAATTTTCTATCGGATACTTTGAATAACTGTTCGGATCAAAATTAGGAAAACTAGCCATAGCCAAAATTCTTCCAGTTTTAGGATCCTCCACTAAAACACTCCCGCTTTTTCCTTTATAATCACTGACTAATTTTTCTAAGATTTTCTCCGCCTGATATTGAATATTTCTGTCTATAGTCAGAAACAAATCCTCTCCAGCCACCGATCTCTTTGTTTGATCCCCTTCCACTCCTCCATTTTCTCCGGATAACAACTCATCAAAATAAGCTTCCACGCCATATTTTCCAGAAAGCATAGAAGTCTTTTCGTCAAAACTTGTATACCCTAAAACATGCGCTCCTAATTTCTCTAAAGGATAAAATCGACTTGGCTCAGCTCTTTTATATATTCCTTTTAAATTTTCTGCTTCAGAAAAAGAAGAAAGCTCTTCTTCTGATACTTTATTTTTTAAAAGCTCATACTTATCGTTTTTTTTACTTAACATTCTAAACAACTCTTCTTTTCCTATATCAAAAACTGGCGAAAGTATTTCCGCCGCCTCTGCCACATCATCTATTTCTGTCGGCACGGCATAAATTTCATAATATTTTTTTTCTATTGCTGCCGGAATAAAATTACCGTCTTTATCGGAAAAATAAATACTGCCTCTCGTCGCTATCAAATCTTTCGAAGAAATTTGTGATTCTGCTCTTGCTGTATAAAGATCCCCTTTTTTAACTTGTATTGTATATAAATTAAAAACGAGAATCAGATAAAAAAAAGCGAAAGAAAAAATTATTAAAGCAAATCTGATTTTCATCTTCTTTATTATAACTAATTTCTCGCGTAAACGAATATTGGATTATTGTCTTTTTCAAGCCCTCTTTCCTCTGCCACCTCCGCTACTCTTTGTGGAGTAAAAAATTCGAAAAGCTTATTTTCTATTTCCGCATTAGCAACCTTCAAATCTCTAAATTCTGTCGCCAAATTTTCTAAATCATGTGTTACTCCAACTTTTAAATTTTGAACATAAAGCCAGCCGCCAAGAAAAATAAAAAGAAAACAGCCTAAAAAAAGAATTGCTTTATTCAAATAAGTTTTCTTTTTTGGTTTAAATATTGTCATTTTTTATTTAATTAAATTTAATTATTCTTAACTTCGCCGACCTGCTTCTTGGATTTTTTTCAATTTCCTCGCGCGAAGCTATTATTGGTTTTTTATTTAAAAGAATTGCCCTTCCTTCTTTTTCATAATTTTTAAAATATTTCTTTACCAACCCGTCTTCTAATGAATGAAAAGTGATTATTCCTGCCCGTCCGCCACTTTTCATGATTTCAGGTAAAATTTGAAGTAATTTTTCTAAATTTTCGAGTTCTTTGTTGGCATAAATCCGAAACGCCTGAAAAGTTCTTGTTGCCGGATCTATTCTTCCTCGTTCATATCCTCTTGGCAAAGCTCTTCTCACCACTTCCGCCAATTTCCCGTTCGTTTCTATTTTTTCTTTTCTTTCCTGCTCTTTTATTGCCCTAGCTATCCTTCTTGAATATCTTTCTCCGCCATATTTATAAATGATGTCGGCAATCTCTTTCTCTGTCAGTCTTTTTAAAATCTGCGACACCGGTTCTTCACTGTCGCTATAAGTCATAAGAAGCGGTTCTTCGCTGTTTCGACTAAAACTGAATCCTCGTCCGGATTCTTCAAGTTGTCTTGAAGAAAATCCCAGATCAGCTAGAAACCCGTCTACCTTTTCTTTTTTTAAAAACTCCTTCACATCCGCATAATTTCCCTCTTTTAAGATAGTATTTTCTGTTTTTTTCTTTTTAAATCTTGAAATGCTTTCCTTATCCCAGTCCACAAGCATCATCTTCCCTTTTTTTCCTAACTTTTCTAATATTTCTTCAGCGTGTCCGCCATCTCCCAATGTGCAATCGATAAAAAATTCTCCTGCTTCCGGCTTAAGATTTTCTAAAACTTCTTTTAAAAGTACTGGCACGTGAGACATCTCTTATATTCCGAGCTCTCTTAATTGCTCCGCTATCTTTTCCGACTGCTTTTCTGTTCGATATTTATATTTATTCCAAACTTTCTTATCCCAAATTTCCACTCGTGAATATAATCCGATTATCACCGCTTCTCTATCTAATTTTGCATACATCCGTAAATAATCTGGTACAAGCACTCTTCCTTGTCCATCAATCGGAGCTTCCGCCGCTCCCGCCAACATTAATCGAGTAAACGCTCTTGAATTTGCCTGCGTTATAGGAAGCGCTACCAACTTATCAGCCAGTTTTTGCCATTCATCTTTATCGAATACAAACAAACATTCATCAATTCCTCTTGTTATGATTGCTCCCTTTTTTAATCCTGTTCGAAATTTTGCCGGCATTGCCACCCTGCCTTTCAAATCTAGATTGTGTTGGTATTCTCCTAAAAACATTCTCTTTTCTTTTTAAATTCTTAATTTTTTTACTTTCCTTTATTTGCCAATTCTTAGCTTTTATTTTATTTTTTTCTATCCCCACTTTTCCCCACTTTTATTTAATTATACACCACCTCTCACTCCATCCAAACACTTTTCTGGGGATAACTTCTTTGTTTTCTATAAAAAATTCTGCAATTTACCACTACATGCATCTTTATTGATTTATAAAAATAATGTGTTAAAATATAAGCAGCCAGTTTAAAAGGTAATTACTCCAAAATAAAAAGGAGAGGAAAGTCCGGACACCAGCTGTTTCACTTTTTTAGTGAAACAGTTACGAACAGTCGCTAACGGCGACAGGAAGAAATTCCACGGAAAGCGCAACAGAAAATATACCGCCCCAACTTTCAAGTTGGAGCAAGGTTGAAATCGCGAGGTAAGAGCTCACGGACTTATATTGCAAAATATCGGTTTGGCAAGCCCTGTTCGGTGCAAGGCCGTATTCCAACGCTTTGCGTTGGTCTGTGCCGCTTGATTCCAGTTTGTAAAAACTGGAACAGATAAATTATTACCCTAGACAGAATCCGGCTTAATGAAAACTGGCTAAAAATATCAAAAAACTTCGTCTTAAAACGAAGTTTTTTGTTTATCCAGTTCCTCATTTACAAGCTTATCCGCTTCTTTGTTTTTTTCACGCGGAATATGGACAAAAGAAATTTTTTTAAAATCAAATTTTAAATTATGAACATCGACAAAAAGAATTTTTAACTCATCTTCTTTGACTCTATAAATTCCCGACAATTGCCTTTGTATAAGTTCGCTATCCATTCTCATTTCAATTTCCGTTTCCGCTGTTTTTTTTCCAAAAAGATGTTTTGCTTTTTTTAAAGCAAGAATAACAGCTCTATATTCCGCCACATTATTAGTGGCTTTTCCGATGTATTCGGAATATTTTTTTTCTCCGACAACTACGCCAATTGCTGCCGGTCCAGGATTGCCGCGAGCCCCTCCATCGGTATAAATAATAATTTTATTAGAATTTTTAAAAAGTTTGTTTTCCATTTTAATTTAAGAATTTATTGATTTCCAAGGAAAAGACATTCCTTTTTCCAAAACAAAACCGGCCGCCCCTCTGTGCCCGCCTCCTCCTTTTGATAATTTTTTAGCAATTTCTCCAACGTCAACTTTTCCGTCTGACCGCAAAGAAACTTTTATTCTCCCGTCATTTGTTTTATGCCAAATAATCGCCATATGAGGTTTTTTTGTATAAAGAATTTTTCCCAGCTCGGAAACAAAAACAGGAGAATTGACGGCAAATATTTTTTTTCCTTCAAAAATAACCTCCTCGACTCCAGATTTAAATATTTCTTCAATCATTTTTTGGTCATGTTTTAAAATTGATTTTCCTTTTTCTAAAAAAACTTTTCTTTTTTCCGAAAATTCAAAATCTTTAGCCGCTTTATCAAAAACACGGAAATCAAAATTAAGTGTGGAAAGATAAGCAAGCAGTTCTTTGGAATTCTTTTTTTTGAAAATCCATAAATCTCTATCTTCTATATATTCTAAAAGTAAAGGAACTTTCTTATTTGGAAAAAAATATTTCCAAGTAAGTGTGGCTCCGGAATGCTTTAAATCAAACAGTCCGCCATCGGCTTTTTTAAAAGATTCTTCCGCTGTTTTATGATGGTCAATCACGATCACTTTTTCATTATTCTTTTTTATTTCTTCCAATTCTTTCGGTGGATAAGAAAAATCAACCATATAAATTTCTTTTTTCTTTAACCCATTAGGAAATCCGCTTTGGTAAAACATTGGGAAATAATCCGCTTTATTGCCGAATTTTTTCCACACTACCCAAGCGGCTCCAAAACCGTCTTCGCAATCCCGATGATAAATCACAGCTATTTTTTTATTATTTTCCATTTTTTAAAGTTATTTTTTTAATGCCTCTACTCCGGGTAATTTTTTTCCCCCTAAAAACTCCAGCATTGCTCCTCCGCCGGTTGAAAGAAATCCAAACTTTTTCTCCAATTTCATTTTTCTGATCAACACCAGCGTCTCACTCCCCCCGACTACTGAAAATGCCTTGGAAGTCGCTATTTCTTTTATAATCTTTTTCGTTCCTTTTTCAAATCCTTTTGTTTCAAAAGCTCCCATTGGTCCATTCCAAACTACGGTTTTAGCCTTCTTGATAATAGCCCCGTATTCTTTCTCTGTTTTCGGTCCGATATCAAGAATTATTGTTCCTTTTTTTCTGAAATCTTTCGGCATTACTAAATTTTTCAGACCAGCAATTTTAAGCATTGCTCCGTCCATTTCTCTTTCCACTAAGGATTTTCCTATTTTCTCCCCTCTTAAATAAAGAATAGTATTAGCAAGCGCTCCGCCAACAAGCATACAATCCGCTTTTTTTCTGAAACTTAACATAGTGACAAGTTTATCGGAAATTTTTGCCCCGCCGAATATGGCGATAAAAGGCCTTTTCGGTTTTTTCATTATTTTAGAAAGATTTTCCACTTCATTTTCAAAATCAAATCCGGCATAAGACGGTAAAAATTTTGTTATACCGGTCACGGAAGCGTTCTTGCGGTGCGAAGAAGCAAAAGCTTCATTCACAAAATAATTTCCCAAAGAAGCGAAATGCTCTGCCAACTCTCTTTCATCTTCCTTTTCCCCCTCTAAAAATCTGGTATTTTCCAACATAAAAATAGAATCGCTTTTTGCGTTTCTTATTTCATTTCCTGCTTCCGATAATCTTATATGACCGATAAAATCAACTTTCTTTTCCAATAATTTCGAAAGTTTTACTGATTCCGGTTCTAACGAATATTTTTTGTTATCTCTTAAAGTCAAAGATGGTTCCGGCCTTCCTTTATGTGATAAAACAACAATCTTATTTGCAAATTTTAAAAGATATTTCAAAGTCGGAACAGCTCTTTCCATTCTGTAACCGTCATCATTTAAATCCAAACGAACAATTGCCGTTCCGGATAAATATTTTTTATTAACTTTTCTTAAATATTTTATGCCCATAACGAAATAAATTATAACATAAGAAATATTTTTACCGGCAACTTTCTAAAAATAGACGATAAGCAAATAAAAAATGATATAATTCTAAAATGATCAGAAATAAATATTTTTTTCTCTTTTTAATAATTATTGTCGCCTCTTTTTTTCGCCTCTATAATCTTTCCGAAACCCCTCCCGGACTTTATCCGGACGAAGCCATGAATGGCAATAATGCCCTGGAAGCTAACGCCACAGATAATTATAAAGTCTTTTACGCCGAAAATAACGGTCGTGAAGGATTATTCATTAATATTCAGGCCGGATTCCTTAAATTTCTTCCTAATACTCCGGAAACTCTCCGTCTGCCTTCCGCTATTTTTGGAGTCTTAACAGTTTTTGGGCTCTATCTTCTTGTAAAAGAACTTTTTATAAATAAAAATAGGCGGGAAAAAGAAACAATAGCTCTTCTTTCCTCTTTCTTTTTGGCTATAAGTTTTTGGCATATAAATTTTTCCCGCATCGGCTTTCGCGCTATTATGGCTCCTTTTTTTGCCGTCTTTGCCCTTTATTTTTTCTTAAAAGCGATTCAATTTCCAGAAAATGCCGGAAAGAAAGCTTATTTTCTTTCTGCTTTAGGAGGCATCTTTTTTGGTCTGGGATTTTATTCTTATATTGCTTACCGCGTTCTTCCGCTTCTTTTTCTTCTTTTTATTCCTTTCTTTTATAAAAATCGGCAGTTTTGGAAATTCACTTTATTTTTCATTTTCTTTACGGCTCTTTTTGCCGCGCCGCTCGGAATTTACTTTTTAAACAATCCGCAAGATTTTTTTGGAAGAACATCTCAAGTCTCTATTTTTAATTCCTCTTCTCCTATAAAAATACTCTCGGAAAATATTCTTAAAACTTTCGGCATGTTTAACTTTGTCGGTGATTTTAACTGGCGTCATAATTTTTCCGGCTCTCCGCTCCTCTATTGGCCAATCGGTATTTTCTTTTTAATCGGACTTTTTATTTCCATTTTTCATTTTATTATCTCTTGCCCGCCATTCAACAAAAACAAAATTCAAAATCAGCTTCCTTTCTCTGTTATTTTCTCTTGGTTTATTCTTGCTTCTCTGCCGGTCATTATCTCAAGCGAAGGCCTGCCTCATGCTCTTCGCGCTATTCTTATGGCTCCGCCGGTTTTTATCTTTTCCGCTATTGGTGGCGAATATATTTTTCGTAAATTAAAGGAATTTTCCCCAATCTTCAGAAAAACATCTTTCTTTTTCACTTCTATTTTCTTTCTGCTTCTAATCTTAAACTCTTATCAAAGATATTTTTTTGAATGGGCTAATAATGAAAATACAAGAAATGCTTTTTCCTCTGATTATGTGGAAATCGGAAAAATAATAAACTCTCTCCCGCTGGAAGAAAAAAAATATATCATAGTTGAAAATAGCGGCGTTCTCGTAAGAGATATTCCCATGCCCTCGCAAACAATAATGTTTATCACTGACACTTTTACTCCGGAAAAACAAAAAGAAAAAAATATTTTCTATATTCTTCCGGACAAAGAAAAAAGCGTCCCGCAGGACGCCAAATATGTTTTCAAAATTTAACAGACTGTTAAATTTTATTTTTCTCATCCATGTCTAATTTTCAACCATCATTTTTATTATAGAAATAGCCATATCTGGATAATATTTAGAAACCGCCATATATATTTGCACATTATCACATTTTTTTGACTTAATATTATATAGTTGTATTATAAGAACAGTTTTTTAACATACTAACTATTTAAAAAAGAAAGAGGTGAATGTTATGGGAGGTTTTCAGATTAAAATTGTTGGTGACGGATGTAATCTTCGATGTCGTTATTGTCGAAACAGAAACTTTGATCAATCCTTAGGCAAGGAAATGTCTGTTGAGATGTTAGAACAGGTTATCCGATTTGCTTCTACTGTTCCAAATCGTACAGTGCGGATGTGTTGGCATGGCGGAGAACCGCTTATCATTGGTAAGAAGTTTTTCTCGCTTATTCCTGTTTTTCAATCACGGTATCCAGAAAAAGTCTGGGTCAATTCTATTCAAACCAACGGAACGCTTATTGATAATGAATATGCTGCTTTATTTCAAAAACAGAAGTTTTCTATAGGGTTAAGTCTTGATGGTACAGAATATCTTCATAATGCTTGGAGAGTTTTCCCATCCGGCAGAGGAAGTTATGCAAGCGCAATAGAAGGAGGCTTAACTTTACAGAATAATGGGATTTTCCCAAGTGTCATATGTACAGTTACTAAGCAGCATCTTCTTTTTGCTCAAGAGATTATCCTTGCTTTTGTTCAGTCTAAGTTTACAAAGATTGCTTTTAACGCATTCTGGAATGTTGCTGGTCAAGAAGCAGATGTTAATAGAGTCACAGATAATGAATGGTACTTATTTTTATGTTCCGTGTTTGAGATTTGGATCGCGCTTCGTAATCCCCTCATCAAAATTAGGGAAATTGACCAGTTATTAGCTTTGATTCAAAATAGAGTTCCTAATAATTGTTCTTTCCAAGGAACATGCGCTAATTGGTTTGTCGTTAATTGGAATGGTGATTTATTTCCTTGTGAGAGAATTGGTTATTCAACTTTTTATTTTGGCAAAGTAGAATATAATACTAAATTTTCAGATATGACTAATTTAACTGCTTATAGTCACTGGAAAGATTATGTTCAAAAGGTCCCTTTAAAATGCCAAGCTTGTGACTTATTACCTCTTTGTCATAATGGATGTGTAGCTCACCGTCACAGTGATATGTACAATGCAAATATTTTCGCGTATTGCGAGAGCCGCAAAAGAATGTATGCTTTTGTACAATCATTCCTCCAAGATGTAAAAGGGAGGAATAGAAAGGAGGTGTCTTATCTATGATTACGACTACTGCAATCTCCCCTAGTGCCAGTTTTTTGGACGATGCTCTTTATAGAGCGGGATTGGATAGTTTTTCCACTGCTCTCGGATATCGTTCTGAAGAACAATCGGATGATTATACCGATTATAATGACAGCTACATAGACAATGATCCTGATAACGACGACATTTTCTAGAAAATGTCGTCGTTAGGATATAAGCGGCTCCTTTGAGGAGGAGCCGCTTTTTTATTCGTGTAAATAGTATATAGTATATGAGTATTTCTCAAATATGGATTATTTTAAAGTTTGCCACAGTGATGTTTTAACTTTGTGGTTTTGGCGAAATCCAATACTTGGACCTGATCCTACTACCTGCCAGACAGCACAGACTATTTTAGCAAAAGGAAGTGGTCAATCACCGATTACAGAGAAAGAAACGCAAGTGATGGAGTTTATATCACAACAAGAGAAAAATATAAAAACTAATCTTTTTTCGGAAAGTGCTATAGCAACAGCTAGAAATATTCTAGATTTTTTTCGTATATCGTTAGTTCAGACTATAGAAGTGTATGTAGTAGCAGAAAAAGTAGGAGGCGGAGGGACTTTTTGTGCTAGTCCTAAACCTTTTATTATTCTACGAGTACCTTTTCTTGGTAATGCCTCTCAGGGAGCGTTCTGGCATGAATATATACATAGTATCAGTTTTTTTTCTAATTTATACCAACAAAAAAAGAATGACCTCTTATCACAAGTGCATATTCCTCAAGGAGTTCAAATATCACCACAAAATATTATTGATGAAGGAATGGCATACGTAGTAGAGCCATGGATTAGAGAAAGAAAAGTAAAAGAGAATAATTTAGAGCTGGAACGAATTGGTATATTTCGAGCATGGGGAAAATATCGTGAGCAGACACTGCTTCGCAGACACTATTCTTCTTTTGTGGATATAATGGAGAGTATTCCTCAAGATTGGAGCTCTTTCGTGCAAGATTTTGTTGTTTTATAAAGGAGATAACTTTTTATTTTTCTCATCCATGTCTAATTTCTACAACATCTCCATCTTGAAAAATATACTCCTTTCCTTCTAAACGAAGCTTCCCTTTTTGTTTGGCGCCTAACCAGCCGCCAATATTCAAAAGTTCCTGCCAATTTATCACTTCCGCTCTGATAAACTTCTTTTCAAAATCGGTATGAATAGTCCCCGCCGCTTCCGGCGCCTTTATTCCTCGCTTTATAGTCCAAGCTCGTGTTTCATCCGCTCCAGTCGTAAAAAAACTTATCAACCCCAAAACCTCATAAGACTTTTTTATCAATTCATCCACATTTTCCGCTTCCGCTAGATTAAAAATCAAAAAATCCGCTCCCAATCCTTTTATTTTTTCTTTTAAATTTTCCGCCACATCTTCTTCTTTTCCGTTCAATAAATAAATCTGCGGTTTTAAAGTTAATAAATTCAATTCTTTAACTGCCGGCTCTTCTTTTATTTCTAGAGAAAGAGAATTAGCCAACTTATCGGCCAGAAGTTCTTCTTTCAATTTTTTCATAATTGCCAAAGATTTTTCTTTCTTTTTGTCTCCTCTCGCTTCTTTTTCCAAACTGCCGATTCTTTTTTCCACTGTTTCTAAATCTTTAAATATTAATTCCAAATTTATAATATCAATATCCCTTTCTGAATTGACGCTTTCCTCCACATGAATTATTTCTCCACCCTGAAAAACACGCACCACTTGAACAATAGCATTCGTTTCCCTGATATTCGCTAAAAATTGATTTCCAAGCCCCTCTCCTTTTCCCGCTCCTTTAACAAGTCCCGCAATATCATAAAATTCCACAACCGCAGGAATTTTTTTTAAACTTTTCGACATTTCATTTAATTTATCCAATCTCTCATCCGGCACTGCCACGACTCCAACATTCGGATCAATAGTCGCAAACGGATAATTGGCAATATTAATATCTTGTTTCGTCAAAATCTTAAAAAGCGTGGATTTTCCCACGTTTGGCAAACCAACAATTCCCATGCTTAATTTCATAGCCTTAATATATATTAAAAATTATTTTTTGTCATTAAAACACTAGTTTTCTAAAATCAACAAGTTATCTGAACATTTTACAATTATAAATGTCTAAAAAATGTCCTCTATATTACTTTCGTCATTTACAACCTCAAGCAAGGTGCCTCAACTGCTGCAGTTTCTGCAGTCAAAAAGCTTCCAATAACAACAGTAAATAGCCATAAAATATATGCGGCTCTTTTTTTATACTTTCTCCACTCTATTTTCCTCAAAAAGTTTTATCCAACCAAGGTTTTGCCATAATTCCAACTCATCTGAATAAGGTAACTCTCCTTTAGAAATAGGATTAAGATGATAAACGCTTACATTCTTGTTTTGCACCTTATTTAATCCCAAAGCAAAAGCCATCTCTGCAAATACTCCAGAACCTATATAACCGGAAATACCTTTCTTATCCAAATTAAGAACTAAAACTACATCCGCTTTTGAAATTGCATCATAATGCTCAGAAAATTCTTTATTATAAACAGTTAGAAGATCTTCTTTTATTTTAGTTGGATATTTTATCACCTCAAAACCCATTTTTTCCAATTTATTTTTCCATTCAATAATCTGGTCTTCAAATGATACGCTCGCGCAAATTACTATTTTCTTTTTTTCCATAGTTTATAAAAAATCTTAAATATGCGACTATTTTACCATCACCCCTCCCTAAAACCAACTTTAATTCAAATCAAACTCTCTTAGACTTTTATGTATATGGAAAGTCAGGAAGAAACCGCCATCGCCGGACAAAGAATTATTGATTTAGCTCTACTCTATCCTGCGGTTTATCAATCACCCTGGTCATTAGTTTGTAATCAAAACACCTCTTAACATCATAATATCTTTCAAATCTTTATCTCTTCCCATCAGCTTTTTCCATTTTAGGACTTCTTCTAATTTCACAAATCTCACTCCATAAAAAACATCCGCCTCTATAATCAGCTTCTCTATATTCCACTCCCCCGGCGCCCATCCTTCCCAGACATCTATATCTCCAAGCTGGATGTTTCTTTGATTGTATAATCCCATTTTTATTTTCTCTTCCCCGTATTTTTCAACCAACCCCTCAAATAACTCCGATAAAACAATAATATCTATATCATCCGCCTCTCTTATTCCTCTAATTGCCATCGGTCCGCTTCCAAATACGGCAAACTTATCTTCGGGAAGATTCAATTGCTTTAATTCCTCCATTTTTTCCAAAAATTTACTATTACCTCCTCTTAAGATAATTGATTCAAACCACTGTTCTTGATAATAGGTTTGTTTCTTTATTTCTTCATCGGATAATTCCATATCTTCCGGAACTACCACTAACTTATCGTCATCATCATTCGTTCTATGGATAACCGCTATTACTTTTCCTTTGAAAGTATCTATTGGCTCATTTACTCCCAAAACATAAGCATCTAACTCTTCTCCATCTGATGCTATAACTCCGGGAATAAATCCGTAGTTTGTTTCATAAGTCCATCCGTGTTTAGGATGTTTACTGCCAAAAGGTCTGTCCATTTTTACCTCCACCACCTTACCAATATAAGAAGTATTATTATTCATATGTTTTAATTATATAGAAAATTAGAAAAGAAATTAAGAATATTCAAGTTATTTCTGAATCAGATAAACTTAAAAGACAAAATAATGAGTTTTTGAATCTGGTTAAAAAATTAAAAATAAAGAAAAGCCACAAGCTTATTTTTTTCATAAAGATTATAATTAAACAAATGCCTAAAAAATATAAAACCACAAAACAAATGG
>JAQVXM010000066.1 GCA_028709185.1 Minisyncoccota bacterium
ATTAAAACATTTAATTTATATATATGAAATATATATCAAAAATTACAAAAATATTAGTATTTATGCTGATTTTAGTACATTCTATCCCAGTATCAGCTATAAATACACAAATATATACAACTAATAATATTAGTTATGATTTAAGTTTTAAACCAGTATATTATATATGTAATAAATCAACAAATCAATGTGAAACAACATCAGTTTGAAAACAAGATATTACATTTAAAGATAAGAATGCATGTAATTTATCTTGTAATATTAAAACATATATTACTAATCCATATATCAATAACACATCTACAACCTTAAACTATATCTCAAATCCAGTATCTCATTTTTATATTAATACCACTACTACTACTAAACCTGTGGTATTTTTTAATAACCAATATATTACAACTACTACTACTAAACTACAATATATCTTAAATACTAATCAATATATTAATACATATATACCTACTACAACTACTACACTATCATATATCTTGAATCCAATTACTAATTATCAATTACAGTACAATACAACTACAACCAAACTTAAATATATCATTAATAATTACAATAACTATAACATATATGTTCCTACTACTACTAAATTACAATATATCTTAAATACTAATCCATATATTAATACATATATACCTACTACAACTACTACATTATCATATATCTTAAATACTAATATTAATTATCAATTACAATACAATACTACAACAACCAAACATTTATTTAATGTATCAGATAATCTAATACATAGATCTATTAATTTATCTAAAGCTGTTACTATATCTACAATTCCTTTACTTGCTACTAGTGAATTATTAATAGATAATAGTAATCTATTAGCTGATACTAAATTGATGAGTAAGGAAGAAGATAAAATACAAACAATTATTGTAGGAGATAATCCAAAACCAACAGGACCATTAATTATTGTAGTTTTGGAAGATAATGAATATGAATTAGGACTACCTAATTATATATCAAGAAAAGAATTAGAAGGTTATCAAGTTAAATTAGAAAAAGTATCTAATATTGGTAAAAGACCTGAAGAAATGAGACAATACTTCAGAAAAATGAAAAATGAAGATCCTAATTTCAAATTTGCCGTTATACCTTTAGATTATTTATCAGGTATGGTTATGACAAGCGCTCGTAATGGATATAGAGAATCAATATCTGATTACTATTATTGTAAATTAGATCCTAATTATACTATATATGATTTATTTAATCCTGATATCTATATTTCCAGAGCTAATAGATCAATGCTTGAAAAAGAATATACAAAACTTACAGAAAGTAAAATGTTAATAACATTTCCAATTATGCGATATTTACATAAGATATATGACGAAGGATGTTGATATGCAGATTTAAAAAAAGCTGATCCTTCAAGATTAGGGGATGTTCTTAAACAACAAGCACAAAATCTTGGTATAAGTGTTAAAACATTTTATGAAACAAGAGGTATAGAACCATCTGTGAATAAGCCTGATTTTCAATTATCAAATGATAATATTACTAGAGAAGCTACTAATTCTAATTTTATATTATCTTCTAATACAGATGAATTTACATATATTGATTTTAAGAATAAAAATAAATTAGTATATGGAACAAATGAAAAATTAACTACTGCTATATATAAATTTGATAATGGCAATAATTATGCAGATGAAGACGAAATACAACTCGAAACTATAACTGATTTTTCTAATTTAAATAACATTGATAGAATAGGTGGTTTATTTTTTGAGGGAATTAAAAATCAACCAATTAATGATAATTTTTCTTCTTATGTTATTCATAGAAATGAGAATATTGCAATAAGTGCAGCAAAATATTATGGAGAAATACCAGAGAAGTGGCTTCATGGTGGTGGCCCTGGTCTTTATTACAATGATGATGGCAGTGGTTTAGTACCATCAGCAATTTCAAAAATTAGATTTTTTGCAGAAGGAATATTGGCTGGTGAAACAATATCAGAAGCTTTATGAAATACAACTGCGAAATCTATAAAAGCTTTTGGTCCTTTTTCTAGTAGTAGAAATGTAGACACAACTTGAGATGAAGTTGTTTATGGTGATCCAGCTAAAACATTAAGAGATACAATAGAAAGACCAATAGTAAGAATGGGGGCAGTAAATGATACATCAAAGATTGAAATACCAAAAAATAAAACTGAAGTTGAATTTGTAATCAAGAATATTGGTAAATTAGATGTTACTTATTCATTTGATGAAAACAATCAAGTTGAAATTACTCCAATATCAGGTATTATACCAGTAAATAATGAAGTAAAAATCAAAATTAAAATTAAAAATATTTCTGATATCTTTCCAATGTCTGATGATATACAATCAACTCTAAAACAAAAATCAACAAAGATATATTTTAAATCAAATGCAGGTGATAAAGAAATATTAGTTACATATTATGATATTTAATACAAAAACCTTCACGAAAATGAAGGTTTTTGCTTGATTATTTTTTAAATTATTGTTACAATTTTAATGTATTTAAATTATTAAAAAGCAAAATATGAAAAAAATATTTTTATTGTTAGGTGTATGTTTTGTATCAATTATGATTTTTGTTACGAAACAACAAATAGTTTATGCTTATCCAGAAGGCGGTTGTAAACCTTCTGATGCCATCAAGCATGAAGATGGTTGTGATAAAGTATGTGATGTTTTAGATAAAGGAAAAGATTCTAAAGAATCAGAATTGCTTGACGCATCTTACTGTGGTACATGTCCAGGTAAGCCAGATAAAAATAATCAAGTATCAATAACATTTTATCAGATGTATAGAGGTTGTTGTTTATCATATAAACCTAAAACACCATGTGATTATACAGCAAAGTATTGTGATTATACATATGATTGACAAATAGGGAAATGTAATAAAACAATAAAAACTAAATCAATTACAGATAATCAAGGTTACTGTACATTATGATATTTAAATCCAATGTATAGTATAGATAATTATCCCTTAATGAAAGATTCAGGAAATTTACAATCAAAGATAGGGACAGGAAGATATTTTAATATTTGAGAGCCATTTATTAGTTCAAATAGTACTTCAAACCTTATCAGATCAATTGAATTAGATTCAGATAATTATAATCAAACATTAGAAGCATATCTAATGTCTAATGGTCTTAAATTATGTACAAAAGATTCAGATTGTGCAAGATGTAAAGATACTGATCCAGAATGTCTGACATGCGAATCGGGAAAAACCAAACCATACTGAAAATGTTCAAATAGTACCTGTAATTTAAATAATATGTGTGGAGTTAATGAATGTAATAATCAAGTAGAAGTTGATGGTAAATTATATACAGTACCATGTTGTGGTATTGGTGAACGTTTTCCACATACAGAATGTAAAACAATTACAGAAAACAATGTAACATATTATACATGTAAAGATGTTGCAACATGTGGCAAAAATACTTGTGATATTACTAAAAACAAAGAAGAATACAATAGTGTTCTTAAAAAGAAAATCACTCAAAATGAACAATGTATTGTAACAACTACAAGTACGAGTACAAGTTCTACTACAACTAGTAGTACTAACGCAGGGGGTTCACCATCAGACAGATACATTTGTGATCCTAGATCTACAGCAACATATACAGGATATTTTCAATGCAATATTGATAATGAAAAGAAGTTTCCAGATGCTAAATCATGTGATCCAAAGAATAACAAGATTAAATTAGTAAATGATAAGAAATGTAATACTAAGAATACCACATGTTTAGTACCATTATCATATAATACAGATTGTAAGTTAGAAGTACCATCAATACCTAAAGATACACTACCTAAAAGAGATAATTGTA